>JAEURF010000024.1 GCA_016789205.1 Anaerolineales bacterium | reverse complement strand
GTTGTCCAGCCAGCCGATTGAGGTTAATACTTATACTGAAATCCTCGGCAATGAAGTTGAGCTTATCGGCTCAAATGACCATCACCTTGCTGAACTTCCATTATTAGTAGATTTGGCTCGCAGAAAAATTTTGGATACATCAAAAATTGTCACGAAAACAGTGCCATTGGATGCAGAGGAAATTAATCAAGTGCTAGATGATTTAGAAAACTTCAGCAGTGATGTGCGGACAGTGATAGTGCCATAGTAACTATGTCATTGCGAGCCACGCTCTTGTTCTATGTGGCGAAGCAATCCCCAATTAAGTAGGAGATTGCTTCGGGCGGACAGTCACTGCCCTCGCAATGACATAAGCGATATAATCCTTCATTATGACAAATCCAATTCCAGAAATCAAAATTAATTCTAAAAAAATATTAATTAGCCTTGTCGGGTTTACCCTATTGCTCGTCGGGTTAAGCATTTGGGGTCAACATATCCGTTATTTCGGCGTGACAGATATTCGTGGTGCATGGCATGAATTTTTGATAGATTTGCTGATGTCTGCATTTTATTTGGATGCTGAAGGGAATATTCCCTCACACTGGAATGCTTTGTTGCTGTTCATGCCTGCTCTTTTGCTCGGCATGATTGGTGCTTGGAAATATTCGATAAAAGATAAATTTAGATTTCACTGGTTTGGACTGACGCTTATCTTTTTGTTTTTATCCTTTGACGAAGCCGCCGTTTTACATGAACGCCTCATCAAACCGATGCGTGCAATTGCGGGCGCAGGCGGAATTTTTTATTTCACCTGGGTCATTCCGGGATTAATCGGCGTTGCATTATTTGGTTTGCTTTACTTGATTTTCTTTTTACATCTTGATAAAAAATTCAAAATTCTATTCCTGCTTGCGCTTGGTGTCTATATCGGCGGGGTCATCGGTGGTGAAATGCTCAGTGGATATTTCGCCGCAAATTTAGGACAAAAGAATTTCACGTATGCAGTGGTCGCTAGTATTGAAGAATCCATTGAAATGATTGGTTGTTCATTAATCATTTATTCGTTATTAGAATATATCAAGCAATATTTACCAGAAGGAATTGCAATAAAGGCAACATGATTCCTGAAAAAATAATTTCTCTCGCAGAACTGAAACGCAACACCGGGGAACGTGGTTCACGCATGTGGATTGCTCAAGATGGCATTGTCTATGATGTGACCGATTGTCCAAAATGGAAAACAGGCTTACATGAATTTTTGCATTTCCCCGGTCAAGATTTGACCTATGAATTCCCCGAAGCACCGCATAAAGAAGAAGTCTTTCAACATGATTGTGTCATCATTATTGGAAAGTTAGAAAGTTAAGATGGGCAAACCCTTTGCCACCCTATGCGGACGAATCATCCGCGATGCTAACCCGCAAGAATATCCATCCACACAACATCGCAACAAGAAAATTGTGCTTTGCTCACAATCTTGTTTGGATTCATTTTTAGAAGAGCCAACTGTTTTATGCAAAGTACATTTGAAATCAGAAAAAACTGCTCAACAAATTCAACAAGAACTTGCATCTGTTTTAGATTCATGGAGAAAATTTTATGATTCTTCCAAGAAAAGCGATTGAATACAACCGTTTTGAATTTCAAAAATGGGAGCATCACCATGCTGAAACCATTGTTGAAACCCCTGTTTCGTTAACAGTCAATGGCAAAGAATGGATTTCGTTTATGTGTACGCCGATTCACCTTGAAGCATTAGCAATCGGCTTTCTTTATAATGAAGGCATCATCAAAAGTATGGATGAAGTCGCAGACGCAAGAGTCTGCGAACATGGCGATAATGTAGATGTCTGGTTAAATCATTCCGCCGAACAACCTACCAATTGGCGCAGAACTTCAGGGTGTACGGGCGGCGTCACTGCAGTGGATTTGTTAGCGAAACCAAATGTGTCGCTTGCAGAAAACAGTTTCCACGTCACGCCTGAAGCGATTATGAACATGGTTGAAAAATTATTCGAGTCGCAAGAGTTATATCGCGATACGGGCGGTGTGCATACATCCGCATTAAGTGATGGTGAAAAAGTCGTCATCGCGGCAGATGATATTGGCAGACACAATACATTAGATAAAATTGCAGGGCTGTGTTTGATGAAAAATATTTTTCCGCAAAATAGAATTTTGATTACCACTGGAAGAATCAGTTCTGAGATGTTGCAAAAAGCGGCGCAACTTGAAGTGCCGATTTTAATTTCAAGAACTTCGCCATCATCATTATCCATCGAAATGGCTGAACGTTATGGCATCACATTGATTGGCTATGCCCGAAAACACAGATTCAACGTCTATTCCAATTTGCAAAGAATTTCCAATCTCTAGTCTCTACTCTCTGCTCTTCTTTGATAAAATTCATGCCTTATGAATTTTCAGCGAAATATTTCCGCGCTTCTTGTATTGACGTTTCTACTTGCTTCCTGTGCCCCAGCAGAATCAACGCCTGTAGTTTTCCCAACCTATGACCCATTTTTACCCATTGATAATGGAACGCCATCACAAACAAGTGAAACCAGCACATCAATAACACCATCACCAACTGTCACCTCCACGCGCGAACCAACACCATCACGCGCACCTGTAAACCTGCCACCATTTTTCGGGACAACGAGTCAAATTCAAACTACACCCACACCAGACCCAGCACGAATTTTACCTACGCCACGTCAAAATGTAGATGAATATGTTGTTCAATTTGGAGATACCTTAGGTGACATCGCTTTGCGATATGGCATCAGTGTGCAAACTTTAATGCAAGCCAATAATATGACCGATGCAAATTTATTGGCAGTTGGTCAAACATTAATTATTCCAGCGCCCAATCCAATTGGTTTAGGTTCTGCCTTAAAAATTATTCCTGATTCGGAATTGGTCTATGGACCTGCAACCGTTTATTTTGATATTAACGAGTTTATTCAAAGTCAAAATGGTTATCTTGCTACCTATGTTGAAGAAGTAAATGGCACTATCTTAAGCGGTGCCGAAATTGTTGAATTGGTTGCCACAAATTATTCAGTCAATCCGCGTTTGTTATTAGCATTACTAGAATATCAAAGTGGTTGGGTTACAAATCCTTTGCCGTTCAATACTTCGTATCCAATCGGTCTGGTAGATGAATTTCGATATGGGCTATATCGTCAATTGGCATGGACGGCAAATTCACTCAACCGCGGATATTATCTTTGGAAAGCAAACGCACTTTCTACTTACATCTTAAGTGATGGGCAAGTTATTCCCATTGACCCAACCATCAATGCTGGCACAGTCGCTGTGCAATATTTCTTTTCACAATTATCAGGTTTAGGCGCATGGCAAATTGATACAGGTGCATCCGGAGTTATCGTCACCTATTTTGTATTTTTCGGCAACCCATTTAACTATGCCATTGAGCCTTTAATCCCTGCAAATCTTTCACAACCAACAATGCACCTGCCATTTCCAATTGGCGAAAGTTGGTACTTCACCGGCGGACCACACGGCGGCTGGGATGCAGGTTCGGCTTGGGCGGCATTAGATTTTGCGCCCCCAGATAATACCGACGGACATTGTGGTGTCAGCCCCAATTGGGTCACTGCCATGGCAAACGGATTAATCATCCGCGCTTCAGATGGCGCAGTAGCACAAGATTTAGATAATGATGGCTACGAACAAACTGGCTGGGTGATTTTATACATGCACGTTGCTGAACAAGACCGCGTACAACCCAGTCAATATATTTTTGCAAATGAAAATATTGGTCATGCATCGTGTGAAGGCGGAATATCCAATGCAACTCATTTACACATTGCCCGCAAATACAATGGCGAATGGATTTCAGCAGATGGCTCACTTCCATTCAACCTCAGCGGTTGGGTTTCCAGTGGCGATGGTATCGAATATAACGGTTTTCTCACGCGTGGCTCACAAACTATTGAAGCCTGGGATAGCGCAAACGACTTCAACTTAATCACACGCTAATTTATACAGATATAATTCATTCAACATGCCGCGCATATTCGCAATCCTCATCATCATTTCATTGACAATTTCAGCCTGTGGAAATTCTTCCGTTTGGGGAGTTGTTCCTACCCCCACAGCAGAATCTGCAATTCAAAATACGCCTCTCACTGACCCTTTGGCTGGTTCAAGCGACCCAATCATTTTCCCCACTTCAACCACGCCACCTATTTTTGAAACACAACTCGCCTACACGCCTACGCCACAAATTATTTCTGCAAATAATAATACACCCACCAGCGCGCCACCACTCAATGATGCCGCACCGTTTTTGTATTATGCCCAAAGCGGAGATATGCTCGCCGCGGTAGCAAAACGCTTCAACGTCAATGAGGCGGAAATTATCTCCGATGCTGATTTGACGAAAACCACACTGATTGACGCTGGCGTCTTACTCGTCATCCCGAATCGAATCAATGAACCGACAACTCCTAATATTCAAATCATGCCAGATGCAGAGATTGTATATTCACCAACAGGTTTAGACTTTGACACGGAAGCATACGTCAAATCGCAAAATGGATATTTAAGCAGTTACAGAGATTATCTTGGCACGTCCGGTTGGATTCAAGGGTATGATGCCATCGAAAAACTTGCCATTGAAAACTCAATCAACCCGCGCATGTTGCTTGCTTTACTCGAATTTGAAAGCCGCTGGGTGCGAGGTCAGCCCATTGATTTATTACGTACTGAATTTCCAATGGGCTTTAATGACTATCGCTATAAAGGCTTGAGTGTGCAAATGGTCTGGGCAATTAATAATATGTCAATTGCATATTATGGTTGGCGGGCTGGCACAATCACTCACCTCGAATTTCCAGACGGCACAACCCTGCGCTTAGACCCACGTTTGAATGCCGGCACAGTTGCGATTCAATATTTATTTTCAAAATTACACAGCCAAACACAATGGTCACAAATCATTAATCCGCAAAGCGGATTCCCTGCTATGTACCAAGAAATGTTTGGCGACCCGTGGGCACGCGCCAAATTAGTTGACCCGCTTTTCCCTGCCGCATTAAACCAACCACCACTAGTATTTCCATTTGAGCCCGGCGTAAAATGGAGTTTCACCGGCGGACCACACAACGGCTGGGGACAAATTAATCCAAACATTTATGGCGTATCACACAGTGTCTATTCGGCAATTGATTTTGCACCCGCCGCCGCAAAAAGCGGATGTGAAGTCACAAATACTTGGGTTACAGCCGCCGCACCGGGTTTGGTTGTCCGCTCTGAAAATGGTGTCGTCATGGTTGACCTTGACGGCGATGGCTATGAACAAACAGGTTGGAACTTACTGTATCTACACCTTGCCACAAAAGACCGCGTACCCGTCGGCACATGGCTTGAGACCAACGACCGCATCGGTCACGCTTCGTGTGAAGGTGGCGTATCCACTGGAACGCATTTACACTTTGCTAGAAAATATAATGGTGAATGGGTCACAGCAGATGGACCGATTCCATTTGTGATGAGTGGCTGGCGCGTCGTCGCGGGTGATAAACCCTATCAAGGTACGCTTGTACGCGGTGATGAAATCATAAAATCAGATTTACAAGGTCAGGCTTTTTCAAATATCATTCGTGAGAAAGATGAATAAAATAAAACATATCAAGACAATCTTCTTAATTGTTATATTCGCAATCACTTCTTGTACTTCCCCGTCAAACTCAGATTCAAACTCCGCTTCACCTACTGCGCAAGCAGGTGCGATGAACCCTGCAATTGACTCTACACCTCTGCCAACGCGCCTTGCATACGCCCCCGCCGAATTGGTTGATTACATTGCGCAAACAGGTGATACGTTGCCCGCATTGGCATTGCGTTTTAATACAACCGTAGATGAAATCTTATCCGCGAATACGTTCATCCCACGTGACGCTACAACCATGCCTCCCGGTATGCCCATGAAAATCCCTATTTATTATCGCGCATTATGGGGTACTACGTTTCAAAGCATCCCAGACCATGCCTTTGTGAATGGACCAACGACAGCAGGGTTTAATACTGCCGCATTTGTCGAGTCGCAAGCGGGTTGGTGGAAAAATTATCGCGCATACGTATCCGGCAGATGGCGTTCTGGTGCTGAATTGGTAGATTATGTTGCCCTAAACTACAGCATCAATCCACATTTATTGCTTGCAATTTTAGAATATCAAGGTGGTGCATTGACCCAAGAGGCTCCGCCGGTTAACAGAAAATTACTTGGGTTTGACCGCGCTTTTTGGGAATCACATTATCTTCAACTCGTGATTGCCGCTAATACTCTTAATAATGGCTATTATGGCTGGCGAAATGGGTCTTTGCTTGAATTTGAAGACACAAACAATAATTTATTCCGCCCGGACCCATGGCAAAATGCTGGCTCAGCCGCACTTCAATATTATTTTTCAAGAATGTATTCAGGGGATGATTTTTCTCGCGCCATCGGACCCGAAGGTTTGTATCAAGCCTATCTTAATCTTTTTGGCAATCCATGGGATGAATCATTTGAATTAATTCCCGGCAGTCTCACACAACCTGAATTAACCTTGCCCTTCCCCAATGCCCAAACGTGGAGTTATACCGGGGGTCCGCACACAGGCTGGGGCACGGGTGAACCGTTTTCCGCGTTAGATTTCGCGCCGCCTTCTGAAAAATCAGGTTGTGTATCCGCAAAATCAGAAAATTATGCCGTTGCGATTGCAGACGGATTGGTAGTCCGCTCTAGTATTGATGGCGTGGTTTTAGATTTAGACAAAGACGGCGATGAGCGTACAGGCTGGGTGATTTATTATTTACACTTAGCCACAAATCAACGTGCAGTGGTCGGCGCAAACTTAAAGGCTGGAGATTTAATTGGTTATCCATCATGTGAAGGCGGGCGTTCAACAGGAACGCATGTGCATATCTCAAGAAAATACAATGGTGAATGGATGATTGCAGACAGTGCCATTCCATTTGTGATGGATGGATGGATTCCACATAATGGAAGCCGCGCTTATTTAGGAACTTTAACGAAGGGGAATTTAACCGTAATCGCGTGTGAATGTGGAGATGCATTTACAGCTGTAAATGCAAATTATCCATAAAAACCGTCCCGCAGGTTTTATCAAATTTTGTGAAATTCTGAAACCTGCGGGACGTTTGTTAATTAGACCTCTTGCAAAAGTGCGCTAGAGAGCGCACACTACCCAATCAAATATTATTTTTTCTCGTGTAGAAGGCGTTCTCTAACGCCGATGATATATAAAATTTTGACTTATACGAGAAGTCTAATGATTAACTTTGTTTTGTAAAATATCGAAACAACATCACAACGCCCGCAAGGATAAGCGCAATCGCCCAAACATAATTGGCAATATCTAATAACGAGGCAAGACCCAAAACACCCATCACGCCTAATGCCAATGCGGGCCAATACGCCCATTGCATTTTCGCTAGTAACGCGACCAATAAAAATGTGACTGCTAAACCGAAGAAGAACACACCTGCCGTTTGAAACTCACCGACTTGGTCAGCTACAACAGTAATGGTTGCCAATGTAGATAACACGCCAAACGGAATTAACGCCCACCATCTTTCGCTTGGATTGGTGAGATATAAAATAAAAAACGTTAATCCAATACCGCCTAATACAATCGCACCGGAATATTCTTCAAAATATGTAGAACCGAAAATTAAAAGCGAAAGCGCGGTTAGCACACCGCCAGGGATGATTGCCCACCACCTGCCAGTTCGGTCTGTGAAATAGGTATACCAAAACGAAAGCGCGATGCCACCTAAAAAGAGACCACCACCGAGTTCCTCAAGCGATTCTGGAAGCAAAATCAATGCCCCAAGCGCGAGCAAGGTAAAGCCCGGAAATGCCGCCCACCATTCGCCGCTAAAAAGCACAAAAAGAAAAGATAGCCCAGCTACAGCAAAGACAATTCCCCAAAAATATTTTGAGACATTTTCTAAATATCCCATTGCTTGTGCCAGTGCCAGCCCTCCGCCTATAATCATCATTAAACCAAATACAATTCTTGTATCAAATTTTTTCATAGGATACCTTTCACTATTTTATTTTTATCGAAGCCGCACCAGCATTGATGTGAACATCCACTGCATTTGTGGCAGTTTCATAATCTGGTGATTGATATACGCCATTTACTTTTGGAAAGCGGTTTTTATCAATACTCAAATCTGCCGCGCCAAGCGAAGCATGAATGCGCGCTGAAACATTTTCAGGGATGGTTAATGTCAACGAAGCGGCGCCCAAGTCGAAGTCAGTTCTGAAGCGACCACGTTCAGGCAAAATTAGGTCAATATCGCTGGCACCGGCTTTTACTTTCAAATCAATTAAATTCATATCACGCAATGCAATGACTGATTTATTTGCTCCGATGTTAAATCTTAAAGAAGTGGGGATATTTTGATTCAATGCCACATCCCAATTGTATTCAACATGAGATGCAAAAAATGGGAAGTCGAAAAAATTTTTCGCGCTTCTTAATGTGACGTTCAACTTGTTTCCGCTTCGTTCGGCAGAATGCTCCATGCCGCCGATGAATGTTCCATGCAATAATTCATTTGGATTTGCACCACTATGAATCTTTAATTCACCTGCACCATGATGAATTTTTATTTTGGTTGCATCGGCGTTTTCTAGTGCAATGCTTGCAGATTCAGTTTCTGCTTCGCGCTTCCAAAACACGCTCACCAATGCCCACATGCCAAAGAAAATTAACGTGAGGGGCCAGAATAAACTCGTGAGTGAATTTCCATTTGGAAGCCGAATACCCATCGCATTGGCAAGCATTAACCCGCCAAGCAAAAGTAAAATAAAACCCCAAATTAAAGAATTATTCTTCATTTTTATTCACTTTGGTTTTTATTTTTATAGGTGCGATACAAGCCTTGCCCTAACACCCATAAACCAAGCAATATCAACAAAATGGCTGGGACATAATTGCCGAGTAAATCCCATCCGCCAAAGAATGCTGAAAAACCAAGAAATAGCAGTGCGCTGAAAACCATCATGTTAAGTCCGCGTTTGAGGTTGTGCGCGGTGTGGTCTCCGAGCAAGCCAGCCAAAATACTACCCACGCCAACAAAGCCGGGATACAACGTCCACAGATATGACCATGATTCATAATTACCTGTGGCTTGTTGATAATAGAAAATTCCGCCTGTACCAGCCACAATGGCGGCAGGCACAGAAAGCCCCGGCGCACCTAGCACCAACCCGACAATGAAAATAACACCGCCAATCAATAATAAGTTGATGGGCCATTCGGTGTATTTATCAAAAAAATTACTGAAGGCGGGCACAGTTTGGTCTAGTAAAAACCATGCGCCAATCAAAACGAGAATGACACCTAATGCAAGTTGTGAACGATTTCCACTCATAATTTAATCTCCTGTGAAATGCTTTTATTGTAGTGTATAACTTTTTGCTTAAAAATGAAAGCCTGAAATGATATACGTTGAGGAATTGGAAAGGTTGCTTTTATTCTTGATTAAGAACCTGAATCGCAGTTTTATAGGCAATTTCAAAAGATTGGTTAATTCTTTTCATATCCTGTGGAGGTTGCCAAGCCAGATTTGCCAAACTATCTGCCACAATTACAATTGATGCAACTTGCACGCCTCGCACCTGACCTAAGGTGAACAGTCCTGCAATTTCCATTTCTACCGTTTGTACATTTTCCAATTGATATTTGAGAATCTCCTCTTTCGTTTCACGGTATGGGGCATCGGTCGTCCAAGTGCTTCCCGAATAAAATTTTGCATTTTGTTTCGTTAATTCATTTTCAATTTTCGTTTTCAAATTAACATCAGCATAAGCACGTTCATCAGATTTAATATAATGATGTGAAACACCATCGTCACGAATGGCAGAATCATTAATCACAAGATCACCAGTGACTAAGTTTTTTTGTAATGCTCCAGCCCAAGAAAGAATGATAATTTTTTTTACCCCAAAAGAAATCATCTCTTCAGCCAGTGAAACCACCACAGGCGCACCAATTCCAAAATTAGAAAGCACGCCGACATTTCCTTTTGTCTTTTTGACCAAAAACATATCCCCCATTACTTTGCCCACTTTTCGAATCGGCACACGCCAACGCAATTTTTCTGGTAAACCATTTTTCATGCAAAATATTAATCCACTAGGCGGGCTGACTTTTGGAAATTTTCCAAAACGCTTTCGCATTTCAATCGTATCTTCTGGGCGCATGATGGCTTCACCAGTATATTTATTTCGATAATTTGGAAACGGCATATTTTCTCCATTGGATAAATAACAAACTCGCTTGCAACATTTCTGCGGATAAAACTGCCACTGCGCCTCCAACCAGACCGTATGCCTGAGTCAGCACAATCAGCATGGTCATTAACCCAAACAGACTTGCAGACAATGAAAGCAAGACAGGTTTTTCTAATTCTATTGCTAAAAACCCTAGCGAATAATAAGAGACGACAACATAAAAAGGAAGTATCCAAGCCATAATTTGTAAAGAAATTGTTGCAGATTCAAATTCAGTGCCAAACAAAAATACGATTAAGTATCTCGCCAGTAGAAAAATTGTCAGCGAAAGAAATATCGAGGAAAGCAGAAGCAAGCGTAATCCAGTTTGAAGCGAAAGGAAATTTTTATCGCGTGACATTTCAGGATAAATCGGAGTCAAAGCAGAAATATATCCCAACTTAATTGCATCCAGCACACGCATTGAAGCGGAAAATAATCCCGCATAAAATAGATTTGTAAGAAATGGAAAAACCGTCAGGCTAAGCCTTTCATAAATCAATCTAAGTGAGCCGATAATAGCAAGCGGAAAACTAATTTGCATCAGATCAATTATTTTTTCACGCGAAGGTTTTTGGAAAATAATAAAGTTCGGAATTTTACTGAAACAAAACAGCACACCTACAAATGCAGAGAGAACATGCGCTAACAACAAAAGCAAAACAAGTTGAGATATTTTTTCATCAAGCAAATAAACGAGGCAGGCAGAAATAAATTGAAAAAAACTAAAGGCAAAATGCAATATTGAAAATAAATTAATATTGTGAGAGCCACGCAAAGCAATTGTTGAAATCGTAAAAAACGAAAGTGGGATTAAAGAAAAAATATAAAGTCGCAATGTTTGGGATGATGAAAATATAAAAACACAAAAAATAAGAATGAAAGAAATAATCAGTTGAAGCACTAAAGAGTTAGAAAGGCCTGAATAATCTTTTTCGGCAGAGATTTTACGAATCAAAACCATATCTGTCCCAAAAGTTGTAACAGCATTTCCAATTAACACAATTGCAGAAACAAAAGCGTATTCTCCAAAGCCTGACACGCCTAAAGCGCGCGCTAAAATAAAATTTGAAAGAATAGCAACGATTTGAGAAGCGAAACGTGAAAGTGCTGAAAAAGCAATATTTTTCCCGAGGATTTGATTAATGCCAAACAAAGACATATTATTTTTTAATTGCAACCCATGAAAACGGCGAATCAGTTTTTCCAAATATTCGTTTTATTCGCAAGGCGAACGAATTAGGGTCATACAACCATTTGGGAGAAAATTTTTGTAATTCAGAAATTCGATGGTGAAAATAATATTTACTCATTTCAGGAAAACCGATAGATGAATAATATCCATCACTTCGGCGAACCGCATGTAGGATTTCATCATCAGCATAAAAAGCAGAATCTAAAATATGAATTTCACCGTTTGGTTTGAGATAACGAAATAAAGTTTTTAGCAATTGAGTTAAATCAGGAAAATATTGCATAACACTGGCTATCAAAATAATATCAAAAGATTTTTTTATGAACGGTGCAAAAAAAATATCGGATTTCAGAAATTGTAATTTT
>JAEURF010000249.1:277-2788 GCA_016789205.1 Anaerolineales bacterium | reverse complement strand
TTAAATTTTTATTCGATTGCTTCTGGGCAATATAATTTATTAATTCCAAATCAAATTGAAGATATGGGCAACGGTTTTATCTTACCAGAAGAATTATTTTTTCCAGAAAAATTCTCACCCGATGGAAGTAAGTTATTGCTCACACTTGGTTATTATGAAGGCGCGTCCTCCGCAATCTATTCTCCAGATGATGGAACACTGGTTCGTTTACAAGGTGAGAATCGCGGAATCATTTGTTGTGACACAACCCAATGGTCAGCCGATAGTTCAGCCATTTATTCTGCGAACCCTACCTTTGGGATGTTTGCGGCAGGCTTATGGAAAGTAGATGCAACCACAGGAAATGTTTCAACATTATTCACTGGTGACTTTGATACAAATCCAGTTCAAGTTGCAGATGCTCCCTTGCTTGCAACGGATGGAAATTTATATTTCTTTTATGCCAGCATCCCCAACACAGGTGATATGGTGAATCGTCCGCCATTACAACTCGTCCGTTCTGCGCCCGATGGTGTGACCAATCGCACAGTGCTTCTCCCTGATATCTTTGACACAATGAATGAGCATTTATGGTCACCGGATGGTAGTTTTGTCATCATTACTACTGCTCCCACACCGGATACATATTATGGTGGCACACCTGTATTAATTTATACCGATGCTACGAAAGGCAGTATTGGTTTAGGAAAATTTGCAACCAATATGCAGTGGGGACCATAACCAATTCAGTAAGGGCGAGGTCACTCGCCCTTACTTATTTAACAAATATTCATCAAAAAATTGAATCACTCTATTTTCATATCTTTTCGGATTATGAGCATACGTTCCCAAATGCGGAACACCATCTTCTACCCAAAGTTCTTTTGGCTCATTTGCAGAATCATATAAACGATATGGAGAATTCATAGCAATTGCTCCGCCTTGCCAGCCGTCAATGATAAAAACGGCTCGCGGACTAATTTGCCCAATCACATTTTCTATATTTACACCTTCAATTTGTATTCCCGTTTGATATTCACCGAAAAACAAAACCAGCGGATGTAAAAATTTAACTGGCATGTTTAATCGAAGCACATCTTCTAAAGATGGAAAAGCACTGTCGGCGACTACAGCTTTAATTTCAATTCGCTTCGAAGCAGTTAATAAAACTGTTGAAGCACCCATTGAGCCACCCCATGCGCCGATATGTTCAACACCTTCTTGCGCTAATGCAAAATCTAAAGCGGCTTCTACATCTAATTGTTCATAATATCCAAGTGTAGAGAAATCACCTTCACTATTTCCATGTGCGCGGAAATCCCATGCCAAAACGCCGTACCCATTTTCTGCAAACATAACGTAAATACTTTCAGGGCGATTATCGTTATAACCATGTGCAATAAGTATCACAGCACCATTTTTCGGAGGCGTGTACCAAGCGGAAAGTTTTAATCCATCTTCAGTGATTAATGTCATATCTTGATATTCAATATTATTTTCTTTAAGGGTATTTCCAATGGGAGATATTCTGGCAGGGTGAAGAACAGACTGAGTCCATTGGCTTGTGAAATAAATAGATAAAAATAAAACCGCAAATGTAATGCTCAGAATGATGACTAAAAAAATATTGAAAATGTAACGGAAATTAATTTTTCGATTCATAAATAAATCTGCCACGAATTTCACTAATTACACGGATTTTTATTATCAATTCGTGAAAATTCGTTGCAAAAATCTATCCCAACACAAAATTATCAATTAAACGAGTTTTGCCAATAAACACAGCCATTGAAAGCAAAGCTTTATTCTGAATTAAATTTAATTCTTCTAAAGAATCATAATCAGCACACGAGACATATTGCATGTTTGCTAAAGGTTCGCTTGCCAAAACTTCTTTCATCTTATTCCGCAACACATCTGCATTTCTTTCGCCAGATTCATATAACTTTTTCGCTTCACTCAATGAACGAAACAAAACAGTCGCGGCTTGGCGTTCGGCTTCATTCAAATATTTATTTCGGCTAGACATTGCCAAACCATCATCCTCACGCATAGTTGGGCAAACTACAATTTCAAGCGGGAAATTCAAATCCAAAGTCATGCGCCGAATCACAGCCACTTGTTGGGCATCTTTTTGTCCGAAGTAGGCTTTGTGCGGCTGTGTGGCATTGAATAATTTGGATACAACCGTTGTTACGCCTTTGAAGTGACCAGGTCTCATGGCGCCTTCTAAAGGATGAGTCAACGCTTCGACCTCAACCCAAGTTTGGTAGCCAGGTGGATACATCATCTCAGCCGACGGATTCCAAACGATGTCTACTCCTAAGGGCTTGAGCAGTTCTAAGTCTCTTTCTAGGTCACGCGGGTATTTAGAAAGGTCTTCATTTGCTCCAAATTGTGTTGGGTTGACGAAAATGCTGACGATGACATGGTCACATTCTGCTTTTGCTCGTGAAACGAGAGAGAGATGCCCGGAGTGTAAATATCCCATTGTAGGTACAAGACCAACTTTACCCGTAAGCGCGGGGCGTT
>JAEURF010000249.1:0-267 GCA_016789205.1 Anaerolineales bacterium | reverse complement strand
TAGTACACATTAGTCACAAGGAGATTAAAATGGCATACGCACACACAAATTCAAAAGGAAATACCTACTACCTTCATTCCAAAGGCAAGATGTTCTTCTTCTCACGAGAGGTCAAAGAAGGCGCACTGGATGCAGTGCCTGCTGGCTACCAAGTAGCCGAAATGAAGACGGGCTTGTTGGTTTTGAAGAAAATTGCCGCTGAAGGTGAACAAAAACCTGCAGAGACAACTTCTTCCTCATAAAGTATAACCTGTAAGACACACAACC
>JAEURF010000248.1 GCA_016789205.1 Anaerolineales bacterium | reverse complement strand
CTTCTGAGACACCACCATTATCGGCTGAAGGAACTTCTACAGCCAATTCAGGCACGAAATCGCCTTGGTCATCCCATTCACCCAAACCAACAAGGGTTAATTGAGTGACGTAAATTGCAAACGACATTTGGGTGAAATAAGGAACTACAGAATCTGGTTCCTGGTCGTAAGCAGCAGTCACAGATTTGCCATCACTTGGGAAAGCAATGGGCTCGGTTCCGGCAGGTTCACAAGCTGCTGCTTCTTCTGTAGTTGCAGGAGCTTCTGTTGCTGCAGGGGCTTCCGTTGCTGCAGGGGCTTCTGTGGCAGGGGTACCACAAGCCGCAAGCACCATGCTTGCGAGCACCAACAACGAAAGTAGAACATAAAGCTTTTGTTTCATACGGTTCTCCTCCGAATTGAAAAGATTTTCATTTTGCCGCGCAAAATGTTCTGCGATTATACACTGATATTATAAATTTACTGGAAAACCACTTAGGTTTAACCCTACTGTAGTAGGGTCTTTTGACCAAATTCCGGCTAGCCTTTCCCCACACTTTTGGCATTTTCCCTCCCCTGTAATTTGGTAGTCCAAAACGATGTATCCCCGCCTCTTGACTACGGGATGACTGCATCGCGGACAGTGAGTATTTTCATACTCCCCAACCTGACCCGGCAAATTACCAGCATACACATATCGTAATCCTGCCTCACGCCCAATCTCAGCCGCACGGATTAATGTCTTCGCAGTTGTATTATCAGGCGCAGTCATTTTGTAATCTTTATGAAAAGCTGTCACATGCCATGGAATATCTTTTGAAACACTTGCTAAAAACTTCGCCGCATCCCACAACTCTTCACTTGAATCATTGAAACCGGGAATCGTTAAGGTCACAACTTCCACCCATAGACCTTTATCATAAGCGCGTTTGATGCCATCCAGCGTATGCTGTAACACGCCACCAAGTTTTCTATAATTTTTATCACTCATACATTTCAAATCAACTTTATAAGCTGAAAGATATGGAGAAATATATTCCATCACTTCATCGGTATTATTGCCATTGGAGACATATGCACACATCAAACCATTTTGTTTCGCAACTTTGAAAATTTCAACCGCCCATTCGCTTGTTATTAAAGGCTCATTATAAGAAGAGACAATCACCGAAGCATTTGTTCTCTTTGCATATTCCACCATCATTTGCGGATTCATTTCACGAATCAACTGAGCCGACACGTCCGAAGCCGGGTCACGCATCGCTTGTGACGTTAACCAATTCTGACAATACCCGCAGTGATAATCACAGCCTAACATGCCAAATGTCAACGCATTGGTGCCGGGGAACACATGTGAAAAAGGTTTCTTCTCAATCGGGTCACTTTGTAATGCCGCAACATAACCGTGTGGCACAAATAATTTTCCGCCCTTGTTAAATCTTACTTGGCAAATGCCACGCTTGCCTTCTCGAATTAAACAGCGATGTCCACAAGCGAAACAACGCAAGGCGTTATCTTCGAGTTTTTCATACAACTCGCCTTCGACTGTTAAACTGTCTAATCGTTTTTCCAGCGAACTCATTATAATCAGCCTATGTTAACTATCGTCATTCAAGCCGGTGGACAATCCTCACGCATGGGCGAAGATAAAGCCCTCAAGCCATTTCTCGGCAAACCGTTGATTCAACGTGTGATTGAAAGACTCAACCCGATTGCCGATGAATTGATTGTAACGACGAATCGCCCAGATGAATATAGATTCCTTAATATCCGCCTCGTCTCTGACCTGATACCTGAGCGTGGCGCGTTAGGCGGACTCTACACCGCAATATCTTCTGCGACTCATCCTTATATAGGAATCGTCGCGTGTGATATGCCGTTTGTGAATCCAATGTTTTTTGAAACAGCACACAGGTTGATGGTCGAAGAAGAAGCGGATGTTGTCATTCCAAGAATCAAATCTGAAGAGTCACAAAAAAGTGGAGGCTATGAACCACTTCATGCGTTATATCGCAAAGAGACTTGTTTGCCTGCGATTGAAGATTCAATTCAAAAAGATTTATGGAAGGTGATTGCGTGGTTTGGGAAAGTAAAAGTTAGAGATGTTTCAGATGATGAAATGAAAATCATTGACCCAACAGGTTTGTATTCATGGAATGTGAATACACCGGATGAGTTTGCAAAAGCCGTAGAAATTGCAAATAATCAAAATCCCTAAAGGTTTCAAAAACCTTTAGGGATTTTATTTTTATCGAACAATCAAAACTGGGCAAGGTGCATGAGCCACCACTTTTTGACTCGTACTTCCTAATACCAAACCAGCTAATCTGCCTAGCCCGCGTGAACCCATAACGATAAGGTCACTTTTTCTGGTGTTGGCAACTTCAATAATTGACTCGGCTGGGCTTCCCTCAACAATGCCGGTCTCAACTTTACAGGGGACTTCACCAATGGTTTGGACTGCTTTTTCGAGGATGCTTTCTGCTTCACCTTTGCGGCTGGTGATTGCCATTTGCATATTCGGCTCACCTAGATACATCGGAATCATGTCGTAAACAACCACAATGCGCAATTCTTTAGGTTTCATGACGCGTGCCAAATCAGCGGCTTTTTGTGCGGCATGAAGTGCGTGTTCTGAACCATCTACTGCTAATAAGATTCTCTCAAACATCGTGTCTCCTTTTCTCTAAGGTACAATATTAATATAACATCCAAACATTAGATTTTTATTTGAGGAGTTTTGTATGTCTTTGAATATTGATGCCATTCGTAAGCAATTCCCAGCACTGAAAAAAGATGCGATATTTTTTGATAACCCAGGCGGGACTCAAATTGCCCAAC
>JAEURF010000247.1 GCA_016789205.1 Anaerolineales bacterium | reverse complement strand
ATCACTTCACCTTCAATCACATTGCCAATGCCTAATATCTTGGCAACTGTAACAAAGTGTGGATTCTTCCAAATTTCTTCTGGCGTATCATCTCGAATAATCACACCATCATGCAAAATCAAAATTCGGTCTGCAATGGCAAAGGCTTCTTCCGCATCGTGTGTGACGTAAATGGCTGGGATTTTTGTCGCATGCAGAATGTTTCGTAATTGATTGAGCAAATCATCTTTGAGAGATTTATCTAATGCACCGAGGGGTTCGTCTAGCATAAGCAAACGGGGTTGAGTTGCTAAAGCGCGCGCAAGTGCAATCCGTTGCTGTTCTCCACCTGATAAGTCATTTACTTTTCTGTTTGCAAAACCCACTAATCCTATTTGGTCAAGCAGTTTGCCTACACGCAGTTCTATTTCTTCTTTTGATATGTTTCGCATTTTCAAACCGAAGGCAATATTGTCAAAAACGTTGAGGTGTGGGAAAAGGTTGAAGTCTTGAAAGACCAAGCCAAAGTCACGTAAATGAGGCGGTGTTGAGGTGAGGTCAATTTTGTTAAATAGAATCTGCCCCCCATCAGGAAAATCCAAACCAGCAATCATTTTCAAAATAGTTGATTTACCACTACCCGATGCGCCAAGCAAACAAATCGTTTCACCTTTTTTGATTTTGAATGAAACATCTTTCAAAATATTTTTTTGATTAAACGATTTTGAAACCTGACGAAGTTCAAGCATTTAAAATTCTCCGTTTTGATTGAGGCGAAGTTTTTCAATGAATAAAATAGATATTGTTGTAATAATCATCAACAAAGTTGCCATTGCCATGGCTTGACCATAATTGAGTCCACCAGGTTGAGATAAAAATCTTTGAATGGCAATTGGAATGGTTGGATATTCGGGACGATTAATTAAAAGTGTTGCGCCGAACTCACCAAGTGAAATTGTAAATGCAAATGTGGCGGCGGTGAGCGTGGCGCGTGAAAGAATTGGAAAATCAATGGTTTGCCAAACACGAAAAGGTGATGCACCTAATGTAGAAGCTGCTTGACGAATTTTTTCTGGAATGGATTTGATGGCAGGTTGTAATGTGCGAATGACAAATGGCAATGCGATGAGTGTATGTGCAATGGGGACAAAAAATGGTGATGAAATTAAACGACCAAATGAAATGATAAACCCTAAACCAAGCATAACGGCTGATGAACCGAGCGGAAGTAAAAGTAATGGGTCTAAAAATTTTTCGAGTTGTGTCGGTTTTGCAAGTGCAACTGCAACGGGATAACCAATTGCTAATGAAAATAAAACTGTGATGCCTGCATAACTTAATGAATTAATTGTCGCTTGAAATGGTGGAACGTAAAATAATGAATTTCTTCTGTTGATAAAAAGTTCTTGATAATATTCAGTTGTGAAACCGTATTGAATCTGGTCACGTTGTCCGCGGTCTGCTTCGAGGCGAGTGAGGGAACGAATGGGAAGAGAAAGCAAAGGCAAAATAAAGAAGGCAGAAAGCAGAAGGCAGAGAGCTGTAACAAAAATCTTTTCTTTGAAAGTTTTTGGTTTTTTAGGCTGTGAAAAATTTTGTGAGGTTTGTGTGCTAACTTTATTAATTGTTCTTGTGTAAAAAATTGAGAATATCAATGTGAAAAATAGTTGAATGATAGAAAGCATCGCCGCGAGGTTTAGATTTGGCAATTGCAAAGCGCGGATATAAATTTCAACTTCAAGTGTGGAGAAATTAGAACCGCCGAGTAAAAGAATCACACCGAAACTTGTAAAGTTGAACATGAAAACCAGCAAAGCCGATGCAAGTAAAGCGGGTTGTAACAAAGGAAATGTCACATATCGCCATGTACGAAATAAGTCCGCGCCGAGCACACGAGCAGAGTTTTCAAGTCGAGAATCAAGTTGTGAAATTGCATTGCCTACAATACGAATAACGATGGTTGTGTTATAGAAAACATGAGCAAGCAAGATGAGTATAAAGTTGAAGGTTGCAGGTTGAAAGTAATCAGTAATCAGTAACCAGTAATCCGTGAGTTGTGGAAAGAGGAAAGAAGAAAGAAGTGGGATTAATCCACGAGAGCCGAGGAATGCATTAAATGCGGCTGCAACGACAACTGTCGGGAGCATGAAGGGAATTGCAGTTAAAGCCCGAAGCAAAGATTTTCCATGAAAGTCAAATTTTGAGAATAGGATGGCAGATGGAATGCCTAGAATAAAAGTCAATATTGTTGAAAGAGCTGCTTGGTAGAAAGTAAAGAGTAACGAGTTACGAGTAATGAGTAAGTTGTTTTCGTTTGTGAGGGTTGAAAAATCAAAGGTTAATGAAATGATTTTGGTTAATGGGTAAAAGAAGAAGGAAAGAAGAAAGAGGAAAGCGGGAAGCCAAAGTAGGATGCGTTTGTAAGTAGACAGATAAACACAGAAACCAGTAAATTGATTCGCGTTTTTATTTTCTACATTCATTTTGTTTACCTGTCTACTTATATACCTGTGTACCTAGCGCATTACCTCAACCCATGACTCAATCCAAGCATCACGATTTTGAGCAATTTCATCATAAGGCAAAGTAGATGGGTCTGCAACCACTTGAGCATGTTGAATAAACAGTTCAGGCAATTGAGCATTTTGATTGACGGGATAGACAAACATATTCAAAGGCATATCTTCTTGAAAAGTTTTGCTTAACATAAAGTCTATAAATTTTTCGGCGAGTTCGCGGTTTTCACCATTTTTCAAAATGCCTACAAACTCAATCTGGCGAAAACACATACCATTTGCAACTAATGAAGCGGTTGGAGATTCAGTAATAGGTTCGGATGCAAATAATACTTCCACTGGCGGGCTGGAAGCATAAGAAACCA
>JAEURF010000246.1:2596-2865 GCA_016789205.1 Anaerolineales bacterium | reverse complement strand
AAACCAAAGAAAAGTTACTAATTTTTGCATGCGAACCTTTTTAGTTATATCTGTCCACTTTACGAATTACCATCACAACTTTGCCCTTGATTTCAAGCGGCTCAGTCTTCTTAATCATAATTGGCTTGTATTGCGGGTTGGCAGGTTGTAAACGGAAGCCGTCTTTTTCTTTGAAGTAATATTTCAACGTAGTTTCGTTGCGGTCATTCAACCAGATTGCGACCATTTCACCATTGCGGACATCTTGTACAGGTTTGAGAATCACGATG
>JAEURF010000246.1:0-2586 GCA_016789205.1 Anaerolineales bacterium | reverse complement strand
AGTCTTTGCCTTTTTCTTTGCTCGGCATTAACGAAGTTGCAATTTCAACCGAGTCTTCTGCACTAAAGGAAGAAAAATCAGAGGTAGGGATTGGAATCGGCTCACCAGCTTGAATCACACCAAGTACAGGCACACGGAGCATATCTCCGAGCGGGGTATTGCCGACCAATCTCATGCCACGCGAAATTTTTCGGTCACGTTCAAGATGACCGGCTTTTTCGAGTTGGTCTAGGTAATAATTCACTACCGAAGTAGAAGAAATATCACAATACTCGCCAATTTCACGGATTGAAGGGGGGTGTTTGTGTTCACGTTGATACGACGCGATAAAATCCAGAATTTTCTGGTGGCGTTCGCCTAAGCCTTTGCTTTTTCTAACCATCATCATTTTAAGCCTCCTGAGCATTCTTCGCTCATTTGTGCTAGGAATGATAACCGAACGCTTGTTCTGTGTCAAGGCTTTGGGTTGGGGATTTGGTAGGATAATTTTATGGTATTAGAATTTGATTTACATTTTTTTTCACAATATTACTCTGCTTCACTTTACACCCATGTCCTTCGTCTCATCCACAAATACATCACAATTGGCAGACCAAGCATAATGCCAATTGTAATTTCGAAAACTTGGCGCGTAGTCCAGCCGACTAGATTGGCAACTGGTTCAAAAAAGTTCATCCCAAAGAAACCAGTCACGAAGGTAATTGGCATAAATAACGTAGTGATAATCGCTAGCGTTTTCATGACTTCATTCATGCGGTTGTTGATGACCGATAAATATGTGTCCATGGTGCCTGTGACGAGGTCGCGCAGGCTTTCGTTGATGTCATGCAGGCGAACTAGATGGTCATAAATATCACGAAAGAAGACTCTATCTTTCGGGTCAATCACGCGGTAATCATCTCTGGCTAATTTATTGAGCACTTCTCTTTGTGGCAAGATAATTCTGCGCATCGAAAGCAAGATACGTTTGAGTGCAAAGATCTGCTCAAGTGTGGCGCGCGAGGCGTTGTCAAAAACTTGGTCTTCAATGTGGTCAATTTGGCGGTCTATTTGTTCAACCAAAGGCATATAGCCCATCACAAGCGCATCTGCAATGCGATAAAGCAAATGGTCGGGTCCATCTTGTACGTGTCTTGTATCGCGTTGGCAAGCTGACCATGAATCTTCTATGGCTGAGATTAATTGGTCGTGGATGGTGATAACGAAATTTTTGCCAAGAAAAATGTCTAACTCGTCAATTTCGGATTCGAAGATGCCATCTATTTGTTTATAGTTCATGATGTTTAAGACGAGGTAAATATAATCACCCCAGTCGTCAATTTTTGGGGTGTGCGTTTCTTGCAGAGCATCGTCTATGGCGAGTGGGTGGAAGTTGAAACTGCGTAGGATGGGTTCGGCAATTTCTGGAGGTTCAGACATAAAGTCTACCCACAGCAGACCTCTTCGGTCACGAAGGAGGCGTGGAAATTCTGTTGGAGAGATGTCGGTACGAATGGGCTTACCGGGTGTGTAAAACAGGGTTCTAATCAAAATGAGCCTCCAAAAATCAAAATTATTGAAATCGACATTAAAATTATCAAAATAACACTTGACAAAATTGAATTAATGACTATAATTTTATTATAAATCAGGATGAAAATATCAATTTTCTCCGATTTTCCTTAAAATAATTAATTGGAGAAGTCAATTATGCGACCTGCACCAACTATTTGCCCAATTTGCCAATCTGAACTTGAAATTATACGCCTGCATTGCTCCTCTTGCGATACCTCATTGGATGGTCATTTTGCAATGGGGCATTTTTCAAACTTAACACCGGAACAATTAAATTTTGTGTTCACGTTTGTGCGTTGTGAAGGCAAGATTAACCGCGTAGAACAAGAATTGGGCTTATCGTATCCTACTATTCGTAATCGTTTGCATGAAGTCATTCGCGCGTTGGGCTATGAACCCGGCAAAGATGATTCAGCAGACGTTAGTGAAGAAACTCGAAGCAGTGTAATTGCAGATTTAGAAGCCGGCAAAATTACA
This sequence comes from Anaerolineales bacterium, assembly GCA_016789205.1. Classification (GTDB taxonomy): domain Bacteria; phylum Chloroflexota; class Anaerolineae; order Anaerolineales; family Villigracilaceae; genus Villigracilis. The sequence goes on along the minus strand of JAEURF010000246.1, from coordinate 555 downwards.
GCAGACCAAGCCATGCGTATTTTACGTGGCGAGGAGGAATAAGTTATGTCAAAAACGATTTCAGCAGGGCGTACGCCGAAAATTAACATTTCCAAAATTGATGGCGACTTGAGTCTCGTAGGTTGGGAAGGCGATGACATTTTGATTAAAGCAGATGATGAAGAGTTGAAAATCGTTCAAAATGGTGATGAGTTAAAAATCGCTTGTAATGACGACCTTTCTCTGCGTGCACCGAAAGGCTCAAGTATTGTAATTGAAAAAATCAGCGGTGATGCTTCCATTCGCGGCGTGATTGGCAATATTGAATTAAAAGAAATTGATGGTGACCTTTCGATTCGAGATGTCAACTCGATTGCGATTGATACGGTTCATGCCGACTTCAGCCTGCGTGGTGCGCGTGGAAATTTATCTATCAAGAAGGCGATTCGCGATGTCTCCATTCGCGATGTAGATGGAAATGTTTCGCTTGATTCTGTCGCCGATGATTTGGCATTGCGTGATGCAAAAGGAAATATCCAAGTTAATGTTGGTGAAGATGCTGTCTTATATATCAAT
>JAEURF010000245.1 GCA_016789205.1 Anaerolineales bacterium | reverse complement strand
AGTGATTACATGTGACGGGTCGTATCAGAATGGAAAAATTGTCCAACTAAAATCAATTGTGGATGAGTCGTTGAAGCGTTGCCCAAGCGTAGAAAATGTCGTGGTCGTGCAACGAGTCAACAACGAAATCCATATGGAAGAAGGTCGCGACCATTGGTATCACAATTTACTCGAACAACCCATCGCCGAAGGTAAATGCGAAACCGAGCAAATGGATTCGGAAGACCCATTATTTATTTTATATACCAGCGGTTCAACAGGAAAACCAAAAGCGATTTTGCATACACATGGCGGTTACATGGTCGGCACGTATGCCACATTGAAATATTGCTTTGACATCCGCGATGATGACCGTTGGTGGTGCACCGCAGACCCTGGTTGGATTACAGGACATTCATATCTTGTATATGGTCCAATGATTAATGGTGCAACATCTTTTATGTTTGAAGGCGGACCTGCTTACCCTGAACCAAATCGTTGGTGGCAATGTATTGAAAGGTATGGGATTACGATTTTCTACACTGCCCCAACTGCCATTCGTGGATTGATGCGCTTTGGTGACGCGTGGCCCCAAAAACACGATCTTTCTTCGTTGCGTCTGCTCGGCACCGTGGGAGAACCTATCAACCCCGAAGCATGGAAATGGTATCACCGCGTAATTGGAAATAATAAACTTCCGATTATTGATACATGGTGGCAGACAGAGACCGGCGCATTTATGATTACGCCTACGCCCGTTGTACCATTAAAGCCCGGTTCTGGTACGCGACCATTTTTTGGTCAAGAAGCTGAAATTGTAGATGAACAAGGCAAACCAGTTGGAGATGATACAGAAGGCTATCTCGTTTTGAAAAACCCTTGGCCCTCGATGTTACGAACGATTTATGGTGATGATGAAAGATATGTAAACCAATATTGGAGCAAACATCCGGGCAAATACACAACTGGTGATTCTGCCAAACGAGATAAAGATGGCTATTACTGGATTATCGGTCGTGTGGATGATGTGATTAAAGTTTCTGGTCATAGACTCGGAACCGCAGAAGTTGAATCTGCTTTAGTCAGTCACCCAGCGGTTGCAGAAGCCGCCGCGATTGGTTTACCGCATGATATTAAAGGTCAGGCAATTTACACATTTGTTTTATTGCGGGCTGGCAAAGTTGCCTCGGAAGAATTGGCTGAAGAATTACGTCAACATGTTGCCACTCACATGGGACCGATTGCTAGACCAGAAGAAGTGCGCTTTGTAGATAAACTTCCGAAGACGCGTTCAGGAAAAATCATGCGCCGTGTGTTGAAAGCCCGCGCGCAAGGTTTACCAGAAGGTGATATTAGTACTTTAGAAGAATAAAGAGAGTAGTAATCAGTAAGTAAATAATTTCGCCCGCAGTTAAACTGTGGGCGAAATTATCTTAATAGTAAAAGTATTGATAAAAATTACCTTCGTTTTTACTGTTCCCATAAACCTACTCTCTATTTTCTTATTTTTTTTACAACAAAACTGTAAAGTCTTAAATCTTGTTTTTTGAATATAATTCGGCTCGTTTGTTATATCCATATTTTATTCTTTTAGGAGAAGAGCATGAAAAAAGTTTTAGGATTTTTAGGCAATGAATTTTTCTTAGGCACGATGATTGCACTGTTGTCCGTTTTCACAGCCGTGGCTAGTTATCAAGGGGCGATGGCAGATTCAGAACAAAACAAATTTGAAATTCTTGGGATGCAGAATCTAAACGACGGCAATGCAGAATATCTGACATCCAATCAATACATCTCTCAAGATTATTCTTACTATGATAACTGGTTCTTAAATGTGGATGAACGACCAGACATCGCGGAATATTATGAATTCAATTTCTCTCCTGAACTTCAAGCCGCAATTGCGCGTGATAATGGTGTTTGGGATGATGAATATTACGAGGCAATGTATGCCGTTCCCGCCGGGCTCTTCGATGAGTCTGATACTAATTTTGAAATTGGTGCCCAATGGGATGAACGCGGTGACCAACTTCAACTCGTCATGTTGATTATGGCACTCGGGCTTGCATTTGCCGCATGGGCATCTTTGATGTCTGTTGAAAATAACATGCGTTACATGTTTGCGTTACTTGGATTAATTGCTTTAATTGCAGGTGTTGCGACTTATCTTCTGATGGTTCCTAGCGTTGTCGTATAAAAACTAATCAATAAAATAACAGCCACGTCGTGGCTGTTATTTTATTTAACCTCAAAAACAACTTCGGTTAATTTCCCATCTTCAATCACAACTATTCTTTCATTCAAACCACTTCTATCATTGAACGCAATTTTATATTGACCTTGCGGTAAACTATTCAAAACGGCATCTTCGGGGTTGATTTCAAAACCTTTTGTGTATGAAGAAACATAAATCACAAAGTTATCAGCCAATCTTGTAATCACTAATGGATATTCATAATTTCTATCATACGGCGTATTCAATGTGATAGATAAGGCACCTGTGCCATCTTTGGGAATAAACCATAACTCTGGATTCTGCGTGGAGAAACGGTCGTACATATCGCCTCCTTGCCTGACCTCGAAATGTAGATGTGACCCTGTGGCACCACCTGTCTGCCCAACTTGACCGATTAAATCTCCGACTTTTACATTATCTCCAACCTGCACAAGAATCGCGGATAAATGAGCATACAAGGTATAAAAATCATCCTCATGTTTTATGACAACTAAATTCCCATAAAAATTTGACCATTGACTAAACATTGTGATTTTATCTGAATCCGCAAATACCACTTCCCCATCTCCCGCCGCGTAGACAGGAGTCCCAAATTCGTTTTGAAATTCGACACCATGATGTGGGTCTCGCCTGCCATTTTGAGTCGAAGCAT
>JAEURF010000244.1 GCA_016789205.1 Anaerolineales bacterium | reverse complement strand
CAGCCTGAATCTCGATGTACGCATTCTCTCCCACTTGCAGTTTTTGACCCACCTCCGCGCGTGTTACTGGGATGCCTTCATCTGCAAAATATTTATCTAATGCTTGGGCTGAAAACGAGGCTTGAATATTTCCGCTTAATAAAACATTTTCAGGAACATATCTTTCAAGTACACGCGGCAATGCAGAAAGTTGGTTTTCTTGTGTAGAAGCAATGATTAGCCAATCTAACTTTGGTGAAAAAAATGGAAGCCTTCTGCCGAGTTCATCAGATAATTCTGTGGCACTCGCGCCACCATTAATTAAAATATTTCGCCCTTCAGGTGTTTGAATCAAGACTGCATCTGCCGAACCAACTTCAAGAAATGTGATGTGAAATCTCCCATCACCGGCTGTGGCTGAAGAACGCCAGAAAATAATCATACAAACAAAGGTGAATACAAAAGCGATTGTCAACGCGGTGGCGCGAAGCGAAGCGGATGAGGCTTGGAATCTTTCTTTGATGGCAGACCAGTTGAAAGTCATGAAAAGAAGCGGGAAATATATCAAGAGCATCAATTGAGAAGAGGTGTTGCTCAAAACCATCACGCCGTTTGGAACTTTATCAAAAAATTCAACAATGCGAATCGTGTACGCGGCAAACGCCCATGCAAACCATGCCATCAGTTGACCAAGTGGATAAATGATGAGGCTGGTAAAAACAGACAGCCCGCCGATAATCATGACGGCAGGTTGCACCGGCAGAATAAACGGATTGGCGATAAAAGAAATTAATGAGATGCGATTGAAGTGATAAGCCATAATCGGAATCGTGGTGAGTTGTGCCGCAAAAGTTAAAACAATATTTTCATTGATGAGTTTTGTAAATGTACTTATATCGCTTTTTGAAAATTTTGCAATGATGTTTTCTGTGAAATTTGAAAATGGTTCGGCATACAAAATTAAACCAAGTGTTGCAAAAAATGAAAGTTGAAAACCGACATCCCATAATACTAATGGGTTGAGAAGCGCCATGATTAAGGCAACAAAACCAAGTGCGTTCAAACCCGCATTTCGCCTACCGATTTGACGAGCAAATATAGAAATCATACCCATCAATGTAGCGCGGACTACGGCGGCATCTCCGCCGACAAGAAAGGCGTAAAATAAAATCCCAATAATGGAAAGTATTGCGCTGATGCGTTCTTTGAAAATATATTTGAAAGTTGAAAATAAAACACCCGCAATGATGGCAATGTTGAATCCTGAAATGGCAATGATGTGAGCCGTGCCTGTGTTTTTGAAGGCTTCTTGTAATTTGCGGGGCAAGCCTGTTTCTACGCCGAATAAAATGCCTGCAAACAATGAGGCTTCGGGGTCTTGAAATAAACGATAGGTATTTTCTAAAAGTCTTAACTTTAATTTGTAAACTTGGGCTGTGACGATGTTTCCGTTATTGCCGGGCAAGCGGGTCACTTCGGCTTTGGTGATGTAGGAATAAATACTCTGGCGCGCGAGATAATCTTTGTAGGAGAAGTCTTCATTTTCAGGTGGCGTTTTCAACTGTCCACGAAGTCGGAGGCGTTCGCCATATTCATAGATTTGATTTGGCAAAACACGCACGAGGATGAATCCATCCACTGGCAAATCGTCGTCGCCTGTATCCACCGCTTCGACTCTTAATTTTAAGTTGGTATATGTATCTCGATAGTCTGGTGGTTCGACTAAATATCCAGTAATGAGTAATTCGTAATTTCTATCGTTATAAAAGGCGATGTGAAAGGCATCTATATTCGGCTGGCGAAATTGATAATAGGCAGAACCGAGAAATAAAATTGTGGGAAGGAAAAAGTAACGCGTAATGAATAATTGATAATGGATAGTTGAGAATTGGTAATTGGTGATTTTTGAACGAAGAAAGAAGAAAAGTGGAAATAATAGAATTGAAATTAAAATCCATGACCAGGTGGGAAGTGAAAAGATGCTCGCTAAAATAATTCCTAAAAGGAATGATAATGAAATCCACAGTAAAGGCATGAGCAGATTCTACATTAGATTTGATTTATCCCAATGCGACATCTAGAATCATCATAATCACAAAGCCCACCATTGCGCCACCAGTGGCGACGTGAATATCTTTTTCCAATTGCGATTCTGGAATCAATTCTTCAATCACGACATAAATCATTGCGCCTGCGGCAAATGCAAGCGCATAAGGCAAAACTGGTTTCATAAAAATCACCAATGCCGCGCCTAACACACCTGCAAATGGTTCCACAACGCCAGAGAGCTGACCATACCAAAAACTTTTGAAGCGACTCATACCCGCTCGATGTAATGGCACAGCCACGGATGTGCCTTCCGGAAAGTTTTGTAACCCAATGCCTATTGCCAAAGCAACTGCCCCCGCCAGCGAAGCAGATGAAGGGTCTGCATGAAGCGCGCCAAAAGCGACACCAACAGCCAAACCTTCTGGAATGTTATGCAATGTAATGGCTAAGACTAATAAAATGCTTCTCTGCCAATCGGTTTTGATTCCTTCCGCCTCTTCCATAGGGAAGCCGATATGCAAATGCGGTAAAACTTTATCTACCGCCCACAAAAACAAACCGCCAAGTAAAAACCCAGTAGCGGCAGGAAACCATGAGGGCAAAGAACTTCCTTCTGCCATTTCAATAGATGGTGCTAGTAAAGACCAAAAACTCGCCGCAATCATCACGCCTGCCGCAAAACCTAACATGCCGTCTAAAAATCTGCGGTTGACGTTCTTGAAGAAAAACACAAGGCTTGCGCCAAGTGCGGTCACAAACCATGTGAAACAGGTTGCTAGAAATGCCTGCCAAATTGGGTTTAATTCAGAGAACCATTGCATTAGATTTTTATCCTCATATAA
>JAEURF010000243.1 GCA_016789205.1 Anaerolineales bacterium | reverse complement strand
TGATGGTAGAAGAAGACCCTGGTGAATATGAAATTGATTAGTGGGTGTGAAAATTAAATATCGAAATAAAAAAGAGACAGTAAGATTACTGTCTCTTTTGTTTTAAGTTGGTGCAACTACATCTTCAGGCACATCTTTTAGTAGCACATAACCTAGTGCCATTAATGCTATGCCTTGTAAAATACCCGCAAAGTAAAATATATTCCAGTATCTTTCTGCTATACTGATAAATACTGCTTCATTAAGAGCAAGGATAATCTGCGGGATAACGAAAAAGAAAAATGGAGATAATCCTCCAGCAATCATTGGAATAAAATTCCAACGCGGCAATGGCTTCTTATATATTGCCACGATACCAAATAATGTTAGGCTAACAAAAAGTGTGCCTGGTCCGAGAAGAAATGCCATACTCGCTATTAATCCTTCTATGACATTCTCAGCCTCATCAGACATAGGCCCAGTACCATTCCACACCATTACTATTATCGGACCTAGAATAGCAACTATAGGTCCAAGTACAGCACCAAACAAAAGTACATTTTTTCCAAATCCACCCACTTTTTCCCCGTAGCGTTTACTCAGGCCTGCTAATCCTGCGGCTATAAGGGGTATGCAAAAAAGTGCCATCAGAAAAAGATTAAGGAACCAAAGGCTCTGGATGTTTAATAACAAATTAAGAAATATAAAACTAAAGCCTACACCTCCGAGCATAAGCGCAAGTCCTGCCGAGCGGATATCTTCAATATTCATTTCAACCTTCATTTGAATCTCCTTTTGTAGATGTTCTGAAATTACACTCTGGAAAAAATCAAGAAAGGTAGCCATCCATAAAACTACAATACCCTTAATATTTCTCTCATTAAATGTCTGTAAACAACAATCTCTAAACACTTGCGTCATGTGCGTACCATATTTCTCACGAAATTTGACTGGATAAGCACGTAAAAACAATTTATACATTTGTAATGAAAATTTGATGATATAAGGAGTTTCTGGCATTATTTATTCCTTACAAAAGATAAAGCACTGAATAGTTCGATTAAGTTTGCGCGATAATTTCTTCTGATATATCGTTCTCTAACATATATCCTAGTAATGTTAGAGCTACACCTTGAACAATACAAATTAAGTAAAAAAATTGATTCAAATCAGAAAACGTTAGTAAACCAAAAAAGAAAAATGGAAATCCAATACCACTTATAAGAGGGAGGATATTCCAACGTGGCAAAGGCTTTATGGACAATGCTACAATCCCAAATAATGTCAAACCAATAAAAAGTATGACGGGACCAGCTAGGAACGCCATGACTATCAACCTCTCTAGGGTGTTCTCAACTTCATCCGACACGAATGCATTCCCACCCAAAGTCTGCACCAAGTTAATTACTATTATTGGACCAATAATAGAGACTATAGGTCCAAGTATCGCCCCAAAGACAAGAGTATTTTTTCCAAACCACCCCACTTTTTCGCCATATCGTTTACTGACTCCTACTAACCCTGCTGATGTCAGTAGTAAGAAAAAAAATATTATAGGAAGCAAAAGCATTGAGCCTAATGTACCCAATGCAAGCATAAAACACATCCCTCCAAATACAAGTGCACGCCCTGACAAGCGGATATCTTCAACTTTCAATTCAGTTTTCATTTGAACTTCCTTTTGTAAATATTCTGAAATTACGCTTTGGATAAAATCAAGAAATGTAGCCACCCATAACACTAGAATCCCTTTAAAACCTTTTGCATCAAACGCCTGCAAACAACAATCTCTAAACGCCTGTATCATGTGTTTACTAAATTCCTCACGAAACTTGGTTGGATACGCATTCAGTAATAAGCTATAGGCTTTAATAGAAAGTACAATGATTGGATGTTCAGCAGACTGATTGGTCATGATGTATCCCCAACTTTTGGAAAAAGGTTCTTGCGCCTCAATACCCTGACCTGTTCTTCTAGTCGTTCTGCTTCCATAGTAAAAATGCGTTTACCCAAATTTGTAATCCGATAATAACGTCGGCGTTGATTGTCCATAGCTGGGTCTGGCTTTTCATCACTTTCTTCAATTAACTCTGCCTCAAGCATCCGTTTGATTGAGCCATAAAGCGTACCAGGTCCCATTAAGACTCGTCCCTTTGTGTTTTCTTGTACTTCTTGCATAATTCTATAACCATGTTTTTCACCATCAGCTAATGCTAAAAGGATGTTGAAAACAGCTGGGGTAAGGGGAAGGAATTTATCAGGGTTTTGTGAGGTTTCAGTCATATTTGTTCCTTGAATATCCGTAATGGATATATCTGCTACGGATATTCTATATAACAAATTAGGATTTGTCAAGTTGAACTTAAGCAACAAAAAATTCCTCAGCGACTTGGCTGAGGAATTTTCAATATTCTTTATTACTTCTTTTTCTTCTTTATCGCTTTACTCTTCACCGTTTTCTTAGCAACTTTCTTGACAACCTTCTTTGCGATAGGCTTCACCTTTTTTGACTCAACCGGCAACTTCTCTAACTCGCTGACCAATTTCTCTAGCACGTCAAAGCCGCCTTGCCAGAATTTCGGGTCACGAATGTTGATGCCCGCTTCTTTCAAAATTTTCTCTGGGGCTTCGGAGCCACCAGCAGAAAGAATCTTGAGATATTTCGGTTTGAACGATTCACCTTCGGCTTTATATTGTTGATACAAAGCCAATACCAGCAATTGACCAAACGCATACGCATAGACATAAAATGGTGTGTGATAAATATGCGGAATCCCCACCCATTCCCATTTGAATTCGTCACTTAACTCAAGTGAGTCGCCGAAGTGTTGTTTGAGGCTATCAAGATAGGCTTTGCATAAATCATCAACCGAAGCGTTCTTCATCACTAAATCATGTGCTTCTTTTTCAAAGATAGC
>JAEURF010000242.1 GCA_016789205.1 Anaerolineales bacterium | reverse complement strand
ATTGCTGGTGGGCTGGGGCAAACATTAATGATTTCGGTCCTTTCAATTTCATTTGCCATCATACTGGCTTTGTTGGCGGCATTGGGTAGGTTATCAAAATTCCCACCGATTTATGCACTTAGCACTTTTTATGTTTCATTAATTCGTGGCACCCCCTTATATCTACAAATATTTTTCTTCTTTCTTGCTTTGCCGCAACTTGGCATTATTCTATCGGGTCTCGTATCCGGCGTATTAGCACTCGGTTTAAATTATGGCGCGTACATGTCTGAAACATTTCGTGCAGGATTAAGTTCAGTCGGCAAAGGGCAAAGAGAAGCCGCGATGGCATTGGGCATGACTCCCACACAGATGATGAGGCGCATCGTCCTACCGCAAGCCTTGAGATTTGCTATTCCGCCTATGGGCAATGACTTTATATCTATGACCAAAGATTCAGCATTGGTCTCTGCGACCGGCTTTGTGCATGAGTTGATGTGGCGTGCCACCAAAGTAGGACGGGCAAGTTTCAACAGCCTCGAAGCCTTAATTATGGCGGCGATGTTCTATTGGGTATTGACTTTAATCCTCACCTATTTTCAAGGGAAATTAGAAGCTCGCCTCTCCAAAGGAGACCGCTAACATGCACCATCCCATCGTAAAAATTTCTAACCTTGATAAATACTTTGGGCGTTTGCACGTCTTGAAAAACGTCAGTCTAGAAGTCCCTGAAAAACAAGTGGTCTGTTTAATTGGGCGAAGCGGTTCCGGCAAAAGTACCTTATTGCGTTGCATAAATTTTTTAGAAGAACCCTCGCACGGCACAATTGAAGTAGATACTGTGAAAGTGGATGCAGACGCAAAAGGAAAAGAACGTCGTCAATTAATTCATGATGTGCGTTTAAAAACAGGCATGGTCTTTCAAGAATTCAATTTGTTCCCGCATATGACTGTTTTAGAAAATGTGATTGAAGGTCCCGTCACCGTCAAAGGCATGGACAAAGACCAAGCCATTGCACTCGCTGAACAAAATTTAGATAGCGTTGGGCTATTATTCAAAAAAGATGAATATCCGATGCGCCTCTCCGGCGGACAAAAACAACGCGTTGCGATTGCACGTGCATTAACCATGGAACCACGCGTGATGTTGTTCGATGAGCCTACATCCGCATTAGACCCTGAACTCATCGGCGAAGTATTAAATGTAATGAAAAAAGTTGCCCTAGAAGGCATGACCATGCTCGTCGTCACGCACGAAATGGGTTTTGCCCGCGAAGTTGCAGACCGCGTGATTGTGATGGCAGAGGGCGAATTGATTGAAGACGCAACCCCAGAAGAACTCTTTGCGAAACCAAAAGACTCGCGTACCAAAGCATTAATTGACCGTTATCGTACTGGCGAATAAAAACAAAGAAGGGAACTTATACAATGAATGCAGATTTTAAAATTACAAGCGAACAAATCCAAGCAGAAGGTAAAGAGCCAGTCACTATTTTTAATTTACAAGGCTGGCTAGATGCACAAAGCGAAGGTAAATTATTATCAGCGGCACTTGAAGCACAAAATGCCGGTACACGTCACCTGATTCTAAACCTTGAAAATGTAGACATGCTAACGAGTTCCGGTATTCGTGTGATGTTATCAATTCACCAATTATTCAATTTATCAGATAATTCTTCTGGCGTGCGCTTATGCAATCCACAACCAAACGTCTACCACGTGTTAAAACTGACTGGCTTCCTACAAACTATGCCCGTATATGAAAGCCTACAAGCCGCCTTAGATTCTTATCCAAAATAAAACATGACCATTGCTATCACAAGAAAAATCAGTCCGCGTTTTAATGAATGTGAAATCACACATATTGAACGCATTCCAATTGATTTAGAGGTTGCCCGCCAGCAACATACCCAATATGTTCACGCGCTTGAAGAACTAGGCTGTGAAGTCATTGAACTTCCGGAAGAACCAGAATTACCCGATTCTGTTTTTGTGGAAGACACAGCTTTTATTTTGAACGATGTTGCTGTTATCACAAGACCCGGCGCAGATTCTCGCAAACCCGAAACCGACACCATCATTCAAGCCTTATCGCCTTACAAACCGCTTGTGCATGTTTATGAACCTGCCAGCGTTGATGGTGGCGATGTGCTTGTGCTTGGAAAAAATATTTACGTCGGCTTATCCACACGCAGTAATATCCATGCCGTTGAACAACTCAACAGTTTATTAAATCAATTTGGCTATCAAGTTTTCGGTATTGAATTAACCGATTGCTTACATCTCAAAACGGCAGTCACACAGGCTGATGAAGAAACATTACTGATTAATTCAAATTGGGTTGACTCTTCACATTTCAGCGACTTTGACCTAATCGAAGTTCACGCCTCAGAACCCTTCGGGGCAAATTGCTTGCCAGTTCGTGGAAGCATCATCTACCCCTACGCCTTCCCGAAGACGCAAGCCAAACTTGAGCAAAAAGGTTTCAAAATAAAAAATGTCAATTTAGATGAACTCGCCAAAGCAGAAGGCGCGGTGACGTGTTGTAGTTTGATAATTGAATAAATGTTGAGGGAACAAGAATCAATTCAAACGTCAAGAACGAAGCGGGTATAATCGCGGGTATGAATCAAATAAATCAAAAATCCGAATCAGCAAAATATTGGGAAGAGCATCTCGAAAGTTGGGAAGCCAGCGCATACTTCAAAGAAGGTCAGCAAAAGGCAAATTGGTGGGATAGGCTTTCCACCGTTTTTCGCGGCGATGCGATGTATGTGCGTATGCAAACTGCACTGGAATTACTCAAGCCGCATATCAAGGGTAAAACCATCTTAGATGTCGGTTGTGCCTCTGGGCGTTTTGCATTTCAAATGATTGAAGCCGGTGCAACCAAAGTGTACGGCACAGATATTTCAAATGAAGCCGTAGGGTTTGCAA
>JAEURF010000241.1 GCA_016789205.1 Anaerolineales bacterium | reverse complement strand
GGCTTAATTCTCTGTTATCACACAGAGAATTTTTTTTAAGACAAACGTTTAACTTGGGTGGCACCACGAGACCTCTCTCGTCCCAACGGACGGAGAGGTATTTAATTTAGACAATGGACGATTGACCGTAGACCGTCTATCGTCCACTGTCAACGGTCACTAAAGGAGAACTTATGCTTCTTGAAACTACTAGTCAAACAATTATTCGCGAAATCAGTGCAGACCTCGAAACACCTATCAGCGTGTATATGAAATTGCGCGGACACGGTCCATCGTTTTTGTTGGAGTCTGTTGAAGGTGGTGAACGGATTGCACGTTATTCATTCATTGGAATTAAACCAAAAGCGCAATACATTATTCGTGATAATCAAATCGAAATTATCAAGGATGATGAATCACAAATCATAAATTACGAAGGTGATCCGACATTTTTTCTGCAAGAAGAAATGAATAAGTTCAACTTCAAAGCGCAAGCAGGTGTGCCACGTTTCATCGGTGGGTTGGTGGGATATTTGGGATACGAATCAGTTCGTTATTTTGAACCAACTCTCAGGTCAAAGATGAAGCGTGGTTCTCTTCCAGATGGAATTTATTTATTAGCCGATACAGTCATCGCATTTGACCATGCACGTCGCAGTTTGTCATTGATCGCAAATGCATTGGATGGTGATGTTGAATCTGCAAACCGCAAACTCGATGAAATTGAATCGCTCATTCAACAATCTATTCCGCCCGCACAAAAGCGTGATATAAAAAATTCAAAAACAAAATCAAACATGACGCAAGGAAAATTTGAAGACATGGTTCGTGATGCCAAAGAACATATTGGCGCGGGTGATATCTTTCAAGTGGTGCTTTCGCAACGCTTCACGCGTGAAAGCAACGTTGAACCCTTTGATGTCTATCGCGCCGTGCGTCGTTTGAATCCATCGCCTTATATGTTCTTTTTTGATTTTGGACTCATTGATGATGAACCGCTTTTTATTGTGGGATCATCGCCAGAAATGTTTGTGCGTTTGGAAGGAAGAACCGCTTCACTCCGCCCGATAGCTGGGACTCGTCCACGCGGAGCAGATGCCAACGCTGATACATCGTTGGCGCAAGAATTATTAGCTGACCCAAAAGAACGTGCCGAGCATGTGATGTTAGTTGATTTAGGTCGCAATGATTTAGGTCGCGTTTGTGAATATGGCACAGTCAAAGTTTCAGATTTTTTCACAGTTGAAAAATATTCACATGTGATGCATATCGTTTCACATGTAGAAGGAAAATTGAAAAATGATTTAACCGCATTTGATTTAGTCCGCGCGGCATTTCCCGCAGGGACAGTCAGTGGCGCGCCGAAAGTTCGAGCATTGGAAATCATTTCTAATTTAGAACCTGATGCGCGAAATATTTATGCAGGCACGATTGGTTATTTTGGTTTTGACGGTAACATGGATACATGCTTGGCACTTCGTACAATGGTTGCTCGCGGTAATACATTCAGCGTGCAAGCGGGTGCAGGCATCGTCGCAGATTCAAACCCGACGACTGAATTTCAAGAAACAGTCAATAAAGCGAGTGCGATGTTACGTGCAATTGATATGGCTGAAACAAACAGTTGATGGTTGATAGTAGTTAGTTGATAGCACTGCTACAAACTACCAACCATCAACCACAAACTGAATTATGAAAGGAATAAATTATGACAACCAAACCTAGATTACTAACTGGTGACAGACCAACAGGCAGATTACATCTCGGTCATTATGTTGGTTCGCTTGCCAATCGTGTACGTTTGCAGAATCAATATGAATCTTTTTTCATCATTGCAGATTTGCATACACTGACTACAAAACCCGAACCAAACTTTATAAAAGAGATACCAACATTTATCAAAGAAACAGTTTTAGATTATCTCGCCGTTGGCATTGACCCCAATGTCAGCACGATTTTTGTGCAATCGGCAATTCCAGAAACCTATCAATTGAATCTGTTATTTGAAATGCTAGTGACCGTTCCGCGCTTGGAAAGAATCCCTTCCCTCAAAGACATGGCACGTGATGCAAACATGGAGACGATGCCATTTGGTTTGTTGGGTTATCCCGTTTTACAAGCCGTTGATATTTTATTGCCACGTGCAGAGGTTGTACCTGTAGGACGTGACAATCAATCTCATGTAGAACTTGCTCGTGAAATGGCACGTCGTTTCAACAATTTATATGGTGAAGTATTCCCAGAACCTGATGCCATCATTGGTGATGTTCCTTTATTGGTTGGTACAGATGGTCAAAGCAAAATGAGCAAATCTTTAAATAATGCAATTTATTTATCGGATGATGCCAAAACTGTCGAAGAAAAAGTTAAGAACATGTACACAGACCCGAAACGACTCAAAGCCACAGACCCGGGAACGGTGGAAGGCAATCCAGTTTTTGTTTATCACGATGCGTTTAATCCATCCAAAGCGGAGGTAGATGATTTGAAAGAAAGATATCGCCAAGGCAAAGTGGGTGACGTTGAAGTCAAAACAAAACTTGCAAAAGCAATTAATGATTTTCTCGAACCGATTCGTGAAAAGCGAAGTTACTTTTTGGCACATCCAACTATTCCAAGAGATGTATTAGCAAACGGAATCAAACGGATGCAAACCGAAGCAAAATCCACAATGGAACTTGTCCGCGAGAAGACGGGCTTATCTTATTCATTAGATTTGTTCGCTGATGAAGTTGATATTTTTGGTGAATACGATTAACAACAGTCGTTGCGAGGAGTTGCGAAGCAACGACGAAGCAATCTCCCTGAAGCAAACATATATTTGTTATTAGGAGATTGCTTCGCCGCAAAGAACAAGAGCGCGGCTCGCAATGACGGTTTGAAGGTTACTTGAAACTCGAACTGCTGAGAATTTTGCCATTTTCCAAGTCAATGTCACA
>JAEURF010000240.1 GCA_016789205.1 Anaerolineales bacterium | reverse complement strand
GTTCTTCGGCTTTCTGTAAGAAGTTGGGCATGTGGGTCTCCTGTGGGTTGGGTAATGAGTAATGAGTAATGAGTAATGAGTAATGAGTAATGAGTAATGAGTAATGAGTAATGAGATATAAGTTAAGAGTTACAAGTTTACTTTTTGCTCGTTAACTCGTTTCTCGTTAACTATATTTTACAACACGGAATTTCTCTTCGTATCTTGAATTTTCTTCTGTGCTATCTTCAGTTCTTCTGGCTTTCATGCGCTCGATTAATTTATCAGCATCTTGCACTTGAGATTTATGTTGCAAAATAGCTTGGAGTTTGATGTTCCATGTTTCGGTGATGTCTATGGTTTCATTGGGTTGATTGGTGAGTGAACACCAAACTTCTTTGGGCATGTGAGGTTCGAAGCCTTCGTCTAATAATTCTGGAAAAAATACTGGGCTTCCTGCGGCGGGGAAAACTGCATCTAAAACAACTTGTCCACAGGCACGATGGTCAGGGTGATTGATTCCGTATAAAGCAAATAAATTTTGTGGGTCGCAAGTCACTAAAATATCTGGCTTATGACGACGAATTTCGTGGACGATGATTCGGCGTAGATGAATGTCGGGGGTTAAGAGACCATCTTCAAGGTCAAGAAAAAGAGGCGGTTTTGCTCCGATAATTTTTGCAGCTTCGGCTTGTTCCACTTTGCGAATCGGAACTAACTTTTCAGGAGTCATATCTGCTTGTGTGGCGGGATTGAATCCTTTGTTTCCGTTGGTGAGAATTAAGTAAGTGATGCTGTGACCTTCACGCGCCCATTGTGCTAATGTGCCACCGCAGAAAAATTCGGGGTCATCAGGGTGCGCGAGGATGACTAAGATTGATTGTTTATCTTGCCAAGTTTGATGGTTTGTCATGTTTTATGAATTACGGATTACGTAGCACGTAATCCGTAAAAAATTAATTCTTCAATGGACTTTTCTTGCCACAAGTACAACCGCCTCCTTCGTGACGGTCACATGGGGCTTGGGCTTTGCGACGTAGGGCTTCGAGTTCATCCCATGGCTGAAGTTCTTCGCGCGAGAAGGTGTGATATTGCGGACGTTCATTTGGCACTTCGATAATTACGGTGACTTTTTCGCTCATCGGGATGACATCTACAACTTTGCCTTCGCCTTTGGGAGTAATCACGCGCTTATTTCTTTTGGGGAGTTGTTTGCGCGCCTCGACATATTGTTCGTATTCATAGATGAGACAACAACGTAATCGTCCGCACATGCCGGTGATTTCGTTGGGTGTGAGTGAAATGCCTTGTTCTTTTGCCATCTTGATTGAAATGGGGGAGAAGTCTGTTAGGAATTGTGAGCAACAACGTGTTTCGATTCCGCACGCACCCATGCCGCCCAGAAATTTCGCAACGTCACGCGGACCAATTTGACGCATTTCAATATATTTATTTGGATACAACTCTTGCATATCTTTTTTGAGTGATTTCAAATCCACTTTTTCTTCAATGTCGGTACTGTAAAGAAATGCAAGGCGCGTGCCATCATAGTTATATTCCGCGGTGACAATTTTGATGGTGTCGAGCAAGCCTAATTCAGATGCACGCGCACGGCAATTAATCATGGCTTCGGTTTGTTTGTTCTTCCATGATTGTTGAAGTAATAAATCACGTGGAGTGGCGCGTCGTTCGACGGGTTTCCAGCCGCCTTCAGGTTTTGGAGGAGCCTCTTCCAACACTTGGACGACTTCGCCTAAATGTTTGCCACGCGAAGTATCCACGATGACATGTTCGCCTTTTTTCAAATCAGGGAAAGACGATGAATCGAAATGGTAAATCTTGCCTACTTTGGTAAAGCGTACGCCAATAATATTTTTAAGGTTTGTTTGCATAGCTTAATTATACACTAGCGACTAGTTCTGAGTGGTTAGTTTTGGCAGTTAAAAGTGTTGGAGGCACAGTCGTTCTGACCGTGCCTCCAAGTATTTTAAGAGAGTCTTTTCAAGGTGTTACGCGGTGGCTCGTCGAAGAACTGCTAAGCCTGCAACTAACAAGGCTGAGCCAATGATTGACCATACAATCGGAATGGTACTACCGCCGACGCTCACCGTGAATAACTCTGGCAAGCCAAGTTGACGCGCTAACCACAAGCCAACGAATGCGCCAACATAGCCGATGACAGCCGAGACCAAACAGCCGCCTACTGAGTACCCTGCTAAAGACTGCCCTATCATGCCACAGATGGCTGCCACCAAGGCGAGGATTAAGAAATCTATCAGGGTCATATTAGGTCTCCTTTCTGCAAAGGGTATAGCTATTTATTAAACTGCTCCAGAAAACGCTCAACTTCGTTTTCCGCTTCTTGGCGTGTGTAACCGTAGACTTCTTGCAGGCTACCGATTAATTCTTCCACGCGACCATTAATGCGTTCAATGTCATTGTCGGTGAGTTTGCCCCACCATTGCTTCACGCGACCGCGGGCTTGTTTCCATTTACCAGCGAGAATGTCTTGATTTACTAATTCTTTCATTTTAGCTCCTTTACATCTATACTACTTTTCAACTCAGGTGAGGATTTTGCACCGCACCTTTATGAAGGGCTGTGAATATGCTTGCCATGCATTGCAGGCATATTTCTTTCGAGCCTTTTGAAGCTCGCATGCTTTGTTGAACTGAGCGATTCAGTTCTGGTCAGACCAAAGCAACTTGCCCTGTATGCAAGAATACAAGGATTCTAAAAAATAATGCAAGTTGAAAAAAATATTTCTAAGGTAATCCTCTTAAACTTGTCTAGCAAATTAATTTAGGTTAATTTAATTAGAGGTTTAAATTAAATTTATGTAATCAGATTTAATGTATTTTGTACTGATTTGCGCGTAGACAAAAGAGACTGCTCAAACAAAAATTATGAAGAGACTCAGCAAACCAAATAACTAAATTTAGT
>JAEURF010000023.1 GCA_016789205.1 Anaerolineales bacterium | reverse complement strand
GATTCTCGTCAACGACATTTATGACCCCGCCACAGGTCGCCGTGTGATGCCAGTCATTGGCATCTTTGCTTTTGTCGGCACAATTATTGGCTTAGCCATCGCCGCCGTAGACGCACAACGTAATTTTGGTACAGTCAATTTATTGTTGCTGAATGCCTCAATTTTTTTCTTTGCATTTGTCATGGCGCAAATTCGTCTTCGTGCTGTTAAACTTCCGCCTCCGATTGGCGCACACGAAGATACAATGAAGGAGACGCTTACCGAAGGCTGGGAATTTATCAAAACTGTGCCAGCGTTTGCTTATGTTGCTTTAGGTATGCTCGCGGCTGGCAGTGTGATGACCGTGCTTCTTTTTGATGTACTCTCCGATGCCAAGTTTGATTTAGGCACTCGCTTCCAATCTTTTTATGCAACTTATAATTTATTGATTGCGATTGTTTCTATTTTTATGCAAAGCTTTTCAGCAAAACTGATTGAACGGCTCACGTTAAAACGCAGTTTTTTCATTCAACCATTTATGATGTTGTTTTCTATGATTGCGAACTTTTTTATCCCCGGTTATATCAGCAGTGGCATTGCGCAAGGTGTTTCGCGTGTGACCTATGACACTGTAGATTTGTCTGCTCGCAAAGCCTTTCAAGCGATGGTGCCAAATGAAAAACGTGGACGTGTGAGCATTTTCTTAGATAGTTATCTCCCATCTGGCGGAACGATTATCGGGAGTTTAATCACCTTTGCAATTATTTCTGTTGGTTTGTATCTTGGAATCCCGCGTGAGCAATATACATTGATTTATATCGGCGTTGGTGTTTTGATTGCGCTTGTGGCTGTGTACGCCGCTTATAAAGTCCGTGCGACGTATGAGCAAAGTATGTTGAGTTGGCAACTTAAGCGAAGAACGCGCGGCGCGAGCGTCTTAGACAAAATTGATTTTGGGGATAGTGGAAAATAATGTCTGCACGTTCTGTCATCGAAAAAGATAATGTAGTCATTTACGAATTATTGGGGTCAAACGACGATAAGCGCATTGAGGCTATGCTTGGGCTATATCAAATGCTGTTTCCGCAGTACCAGCATTACGTCCAGAGAATGAGGCGCAGGGCGCAGTTTGGAAATGAACATCGCGTGGGAAACATCGTGCATTATTGGTTAATCGAAGTAGATGGTCAACCTGCTGGCTTGCGGACGTTTCGCTATATCCGCAAAAGAAGGTGTGGGCTTGCTCATGCCTTAGCCATTCATCCAGATTTCCGTGAGACGGTTGTGGATGATAAAAAACTTTCAGTGTTTATCATTTATGAATGTTTGAATCAAATCATCCGCGACGCAAAAGAATATGGCGACCCACCTGTACTTGGCATGGTCAATGAAGTGGAAACCAGCCGCCTTATGGAACATTATGAACGTAATGGTCTGATACAATTGCCGTTAAAATATGTAGAGCCGATTTTTTCGCCCGATGCGGAAGGCAAAAGTCGAGTAGAAGAATTGGCAATGATAAAGTTTTCACCGATGCACATGGGTTTCTTACCAAACCCAGAAACAAAAGTTGAAACTTATTCGCGTGAAATGGTGACTGATTTTGTGTTTGCATTTTTGGTTGACCATTATGGTTTACCGGAGACCCATCCCGTTGTACTTGAGACACTTAATTCTATAAAAGTATAGGTGAATACGATGAGCGAACAAACAGAACCGCTAAAACCCAAACCCCGCTTTTTTAGTCTGCGGTTAAAAATTTGGTTAGGCTTTACATTAATTTTTATTCCTATTTTCATAGGCAGTTATGCTTGGTTTTATAACTACACCAAAGACCGAGTATTTCAGACGATTACCGATGATTTAGTTCAAACCGTTCATGGTGCGTTGGCAGGTATAGATAAAGAAGGCTTTGTGCAATTGTACGAAGAGGAAAGCGCCAATAACCCAATGTGCCCACCAAACAAACCCACTGCCGATACTCCTCCCGAAGAAAACGGCTATTATCCTGAAAACCCGCTATACCTTGAGCATGTCAATTGGTTGCGGTCGGTGCAATTTACCGAACTCAAAGAAGACCCCAATGGCGATGCGACAAAAGAAACCATCCGCCTTTACACATATATCAAAGGACCTGATGACGGCGAAGTAATCGCCATCGGAAGCACAGGCTATTTCCGCAACCCACGCGGTGGTTTTCGTTTTTGCCAACGATATACTTCTACAACTTCAAAAATTTATGAAGGTTTATCCGGCAGGGTAGATGCTTGGGAACCCTACCCTGATAGATTTGGAACATGGATTACAACCTATGCACCCATCATTGACGATAATGGTCAAGTGATTGGTGCAATTGGTGTGGATATTCAAGCCAGTTATGTGGATGAAGTTGCCGCCGAAATCTTACAGCAAGGGATAATCGCTTTTGCTGTTACCTTTGCAATTATTTTCGTACTTGTCTATTGGCTGGCAGGTTTTCTCACCCGCCCCATTATTGGCTTAGCCGGTGCGGCAAAGAAAATCGGTGAAGGCGATTATGAACAAGAAATTAGCAGTGGCGATGGTAACGTAAAAGATGAAATTGATACACTCACCGACGTCTTCAAAGTAATGGTAGACAAAATTGCCCAGCGTGAACAAAGTTTGCGCGCGCGCGTTCATCAATTGGAAATTATGATTGACAAATCCAAACTCACGAAACAAGTCACTGAAATTGTTGAAAGTGAATTCTTCCAAGATTTGCAATCCAAAGTTAAAGACATGCGCAATCGTTTTACTAAAGAAGATTAAGAAAAAAAGTCTGTAACGAAAGTTACGGACTTTTTTTATCGCTTCATGATTAAGGGTTGGCTTGATTCTCTAACTCAACATTTGCTTACGGTTGTATGGGTTTGATTACACCTACATCTGATGGCGCACCACCAAACAGGCTAATATCTCGGCAGGATTGCTTATCCACACGTAACAAAATAGCTTCATTTGATAACACGTCTACTTGAATAATCGTATCTTTTTGATAGGTTGAATCTACGGTTAGTTTAAGAATGACTTGGCTTTGAATTGGCAAATTTGAAACACAAACTTTTTTGTCTGGGTGTTCGCGTCCTTCATCTATAGCACGGAGCAAACCGCAGGTATTGGGTAAATCTACTGTTCCGGTATTTTTTACCGTAACATAAGCATTGGTCACTTCGCCCATCCCATTTAGAATGTCTATGCCTGTGTTGCATCCTAGAATGTCAATGCCGACAGATTGGATTGGGGCTGGGGAAAATGTCAAAGTTGGTAGAACAGGCTCCAACGTCGGGGTGGGAGGCGGGGGTTGAGAGGCGGTCTCGGTCACCTGTGAGATAACCGTCACAGCAGGTGGGGGGATAATCAAAGGGGTTGGTGTGACGATGCTTGGGGTAATGGAGGGGATGGGCGACCAGACAGGGAAAGGTTGTGGTGGCACGCCCCACGTGTCACATGCGCTGAGGAGGAGTAGAAAAAGGAGTGGGAGGGTCTTTTTCATTTGTTTATTATACCTTGAGGCTCCTTGTTGTAGACACTTTTGGATAAAAAATTGCTACTAATTTTTATTGAGGATTATTTTGTTAGTAACTTTTTTCGCTTTTGATATATAATTACCCCTTAATAAATTGTTAATCCGTTTTTAAGAATTATACAAAGTTGGGCTTATTTTATGAGTGAATTGAAATTTTCTATAACGATTTTGGTAACCTATGTAATTGCGATTTTGGGGATTGCAAATATTGATCAATTTCAAGAAAGCATTATAGATTTTAGTCCTGTTTTTTTTGTATTGGTGGCTTTTATTGTTTTTTCAGAATTGATTGTGATTGGTGTATTAATTCGTTCGGGGGTGAGAATTAGTAATTACATCGTAACACCCTTTTGGATATTTGTTTATATTTTGGTTTGGTATTTTTATTTAGGTGATAGTAAACCCATTCAGGTACATTTAATACAGATTCTTTTGGTTTTGTTATCTTCTATCTTGGCTTATGACGTTGGAAAACGAATTGGTGAGTTGGACAAGACTCTTGCGGGGTTATCGTCTAGTGCATACCCAAACCGTGCGCGTGATATCCAATCTTCTCGCGATTTAATTGCGGCTGAAATTACGAGAAGTAGAAGATATCATCATCCTTTATCAATTTTGAAGATTCGTTTGGAGAAGCCTAAAAGTAACGCAGGTTGGAAAGATTTAGATACACTTGCTAGTGATATGTATGAACGTTTTGCGATTGCGAAAGTTAGCCAGATTATCAGTGATTTGGCACGAAGCACTGATATTGTTTTATACGACCGCGATGGGCAATTTGTTTTGATGTGTCCAGAGACCAATCTTACAAACATTAGTATCTTGGCTGAAAGAATGGAAGCCGCAGTACACGAAAGCATTAATGCAAAGATTGATTGGGGTAGTGCGGCGTTTCCTGATGAAGCACTTACGTTTGATGACCTATTGCAAACTGCGCAAAAAAGATTAGTGGAAGACAATAAACGAAAGTTAACTGATTAGTTATATATCTGTATAGGATTTAAGAGTGACTACTATAACTTCACGCCGAATTGATGAAGAAGAATGGATTAGGAAATTCAATCCTGAAAAGCGCCTCTTAACGGGTAAGTCATATTTATTCATAAAACGCTTGTTTGATTTATTCTGCGTAATTATTTCCGCACCATTGTGGGCTCCTCTTCTTGGAATGATTGGGCTAATCGTTGCAGTTACTTCTCCTGGCGCACCGGTTATGTTTACGCAGTGGCGAACGGGGCAAGGCGGCAAGCGTTTTCGCATGTATAAATTTCGGTCTATGGTTCCAAATGCGGATGAACTTAAAGTGAAATATGCACATTTAAACGAATTACAATGGCCAGATTTTAAGATAACAAATGACCCACGCATCACAAAAATTGGCAGAATTTTACGAAAAACGAGTCTAGATGAACTTCCGCAAATCATTAATATCATTAAAGGCGAAATGAGTTTAGTAGGTCCTCGTCCAACATCTTTTGGTTCTGAGACGTATAAATTATGGCATACTGAAAGGTTAGATGTAATACCAGGTTTAACGGGTTTATGGCAAATTTTTGGACGAGCCGCTATGGAGTTTGATGACCGTTTAAGGCTTGATATTGCATATATTGAGCGTCGCAGTCTCTGGCTTGATTTTAATATTTTGATAAAAACTGTTACCGCGGTTTTCAAACAGCGTGGAGCGCATTAATTTTTTCGTTAAGTAAAATCGATGAATGTAAATCAAACAGGTAGTACAATTGTTTTTGTCCACTATAACCCATTTAATGACTATAATTTTGTAGAGTCTTGTTGGCAAGATCTACAGAAAAGGTGCTCTCATAGTTTTTTTCTTTCATGGGGTTGGATTTCCACTTGGCTAAAAAGCTTAGATAAAAAATCTGATATTAGGTTTATTGTTGGTTATCTTGACCAAAAACCAGTACTAGCTTTTTTCGTTGGGCTTTCTATAAAAAATGCTTATAAGATAATTCGTTCTAAAATTGCGTCAATAAACACTACGGGGTCCAATTATTATGACCAGTTATTTCTAGAATACAACGGTGTGCTTAAGGATTTTGATGTTAAGTTTGGAATACAAGAATTGATGCAAGCATTAAAAGGCATAAATTGGGATGAGTTTCAAATGCCAGGTATCTCGCCTGAATTTGTGAATGAGGCGGGTTTTCTAAATCCTGAAGGGAGTTTCATCCGCCCAATTGTGGTTGACGAAGTGTCAAATGCATCGTATGTAGACCTTGAAGAAGTGCGTAAGGTTGAGTTCAATTACCTTAGTTTGATTAGTGCAAATAAGCGGAGCCAAATACGGCGTTCGATTAAGGAATACGAAATGGACAGCGAGATTCAAGTTACAGAAGCATCTACGCTTGATCAGGCACTTATTTTTTTTTCTGAGCTGGTTCAGCTTCATCAGCGTGAATGGGAATCTCGTGGTGATAAAGGTTCGTTTTCTAATACTTATTTATTAGATTTTCATCGAGATTTAATCAACTCGCGTTTTGTATCTGGAGAAATTCAAATATTAAAAGTACATACAAAAGACCTGCTGATTGGCTATTTATATAATTTTATTTATGACAGGCGCGTTTATTTTTATCAAGGTGGCTTGAACTATCTTCCTAAAAATGTGTATCGCCCCGGGTTGGTCTCTCATTATTATGCAATT
Source organism: Anaerolineales bacterium (assembly GCA_016789205.1). Classification (GTDB taxonomy): domain Bacteria; phylum Chloroflexota; class Anaerolineae; order Anaerolineales; family Villigracilaceae; genus Villigracilis. The sequence continues at coordinate 6,029 of JAEURF010000023.1, read as the reverse complement.
ATTCATAATGCTCATAAAGAGCTAGCGGTATATGATTTCTTAGCTGGTGATGCCGCATATAAAACTAGCCTTGCTACTGGTTCACATCCATTGTATTGGCTTCGCTTGTTTCGTAATCCCCTTTTTTATTATATTAAGCAAGCCACCTCGCTTGTTAGGTCATTGAGATAACAAACCGTGTGTAGCATATTTTATTCACATTGCGGTTTGGTCTAATAATATTTTGATTATGGTAATATTTACATCCTTATTGCTTTATCCCTGCTTCGCGTTATAGGAAAATAAAAAATGGTACTAAGAAAAGATTATCCATATATATTACTTGCTTGCGTAGCGGCGGCTCTCACAGCAACTGCAGTATATGACCCAGGTGATTCTGTAGGGACATTCGCGTTGTTAGGGTTAATCGGTATTGGTGTGGTTATGGCAATCATTATCAATCCTAGCTTAGGGGCAAATGTGCTTCTCATTGCGGTTTTTTCAAACATTTCTTCTCAACTGACTAATAATGGATTACCTGGCGTTATTAAGCCATTAGTAGCTGTTGTATTTGGCTCAATTTTAGTGAGAAATTATTATATTGGGCAGATTCCATTACATCGCCCTAAAACAAAACGAATTGAAATGTTCCTGCTTTTGTATCTTGCAGCTGTAGCTGGCTCTTATTTGGTTGCCTCTGATAAAGACCTTGCAATGGAAAGCGTAATTGATTTAGTAAAAGACATTGTAATTATGTATTGTATTTTGTTTTGTCTTAGGAATTTTCGTGAGTGGAAAAGCGCTGTTGTTATCGTTATTGGGGTAGTAATTGCTTTAAGTTTATTAGGTATTTATTTAGCTATAACTGGAAATAGTGGCGAACAATTTTTCGGCTTTAATAGCTTAGATGTGGATAACCGCGTTAGCGGTCCTATTAATGAGCCGAATATGTGGGGACAAATATTGGTCGCCGTAATTCCATTTGTAATATTTGGTTTCTTGCGTAGTAACTCAACACTTAAGATTATTTATGCGAGCGTGCTGTTCATATTACTTGTTGAATTGCTTAATACCTATAGTCGCGGTGGTTATCTAGCCCTTTTGTTAGTCATATTTTTGATAACATTTTTCTTTACTCGAATTAACATACTGTTTATAGGAGTTGTTGTTGGGTTGCTGGTTCTCATTATTCCTTTTTTGCCCGCAACTTATGTAACGAGATTTGAATCTCTTACTGCTCTTTCATCTAATAACCAAAGTGGGGTTTATCAAGATGATTCGTTTCGTGGTAGAACGAGTGAATTGCTGGCTGGCTGGGCAATGTTTGTTGATCATCCTATTTTAGGGGTTGGAGCTGCAAATTATCCCTCAAATTATCAAAAATATGCGCAAATTATTGGAATTGAGACAAGGACAGAAGAACGTGAAGCACACTCGTTATATGTTGAAATAGTTGCTGAAACAGGCATTTTAGGCATATTAACTTTTATTGGCTTTGTAATTACCTTATTCGGTGCGTTAGCAAATATTAAATCGAACTTAAAACGAACTCGTTATTTTGCAGAAGCCTCAACATATATTTCTGCTATGCAAGTATCTTTGATTTCATACTTATTTGCCTCCTTATTTTTACATGGGGCATTTATCCGATTTTTTTGGATACTTACAGCTTTAGCAATGGCATTGATTCAAATATTGTATGAGTTAATGAACGAACAAAGCGAAAAGCAAATCAAGGAGGCACTGGTTTGACTTCTTTGAATAATAATACAGAAAAAAGTGAAGGACAGGACGAAGGTCTTGTCCGCAAAGCTGGAAGGGGAATTATTTGGAACTTTCTTACATTTGCCTTAGGAAAGGTAAGCGTTTTAGTTACTACAGCAATTCTAGCTAGGTTGCTAACTAAAAATGACTTTGGCTTAGTTTCGGTAGCCGTCATCGCGGTGAACTATCTCTCTGTTATTAAAGATTTAGGGCTTAGTGTTGCACTGATTCAGAGGCGCGATGATATAGTCCGTGCAAGTAATACAGTATTTACAATAAACTTATTTCTTGGTTTCTTTTTAACAGGCATTTCGTTTTTTGTGGCCCCATGGATATCTGCATATTTCAACGAGCCGGAAGTTACCCCGGTGCTTCGCTGGCTTGGCTTATCATTTGCAATTAATGCATTCGGTGCTATCCAATCAGCTTGGTTGATGCGCGAGATGGACTATCGCCGTAAGTTTATTCCTGATATGGGAAACTCAATTGTTAAGACGGTGGTTTCTATTGCACTAGCACTTTCTGGTGTAGGGGTTTGGGCATTAGTTTTTGGTCAGTTACTCGGCTCTTTGGCATCAGTCATATTATATTGGGTGATTACCCCTTGGAAGCCTCGCCTCTTTATTCACACAGACCTTGTCAAAGAACTTTTACGTTTTGGCTCAGCAGTTACCATCGGAGATATTTTAGGAGTCATCGTAGATAATATTGATTACATTATCGTTGGTAAAGTATTTGGCATTGAACAACTAAGTAATTACCAACTAGCATACAGACTCCCTGAAGTGCTCTTAGTAGGGAACTTATGGGTCATGGCTGGAGTGACCTATCCCGCATTTTCATCGATTCAACATGATATGGATGATTTGCGCCGTGCTTTTTTGATGTCGATCCGCCTCATTCAGATGTTAGCATTGCCCATTGCCCTCGGCTTATTCCTTGCGGCTGACCCCATTGTCCGAGTTGTGTTTGGCTTAAATTGGCTTGACGTTATCCCAATCTTACGTGTTTTGTCAATTTATGCATTAATTTACTCTTTTTCATACCATGTTGGTGATATCTATAAAGCAATCGGAAAACCCTATTTACTTGTAAGGCTTGCTATTGCTCATCTAATTGTCCTTGCACCATCAATGTTAATCGGTGCTTACTATTTCGGCCCAATTGGAGTTGCATATGGACATGTATTCTCTATTCTTTTTAAGCGCATGGTCGGATTGGCTGTTGCCATGCGTTTTGTGAAAGTTACCCCTATTGAAATTTTTAACCAATATCGCCCTTCACTTACTGGTGCACTGGTGATGGTGCCAATCGTATTATTAACATCTTTCTTCGCAAGAAATTTAGAATCATACCTTCAATTAATGTTAATTGTTCTAGCAGGTGGTGTGGCTTATCTAGCTGTGCTATGGAAGATTGAAAGAGAAGACCTTACACGTATTCTAAGAAAGATATTTATTCGCAATTAAAATAGCAGAAAAAACCATGATGCAATCTGAAATAGAAAATAATAGAAAATACAATTTAGTTTATTTAATTGATGGCTTAGGCTGGGGTGGGGCAGAGCGATTAATGATTCCAATTTTATCAAATATTGACCGACAACATTTTACAACGCGCGTATGCGTTCTTCAAGATATCAATGGTAATCCAATCGCAAAAGAATTGCGCGATTTAGGTATTACAGTTGATTTGCTTCCTGTTCGTTATTTGCGGGATTTTACAGCATCAACCAGAATTATTAACTATCTTCGAGATGTTAAGGCTGACCTCTTACATGCGCAGTTAGAATTTTCTACAGTTTTGGGAGGGATTGCCGCGAAGTGGCTCGGCATTCCTTCTGTTGTGACTTTACACACACTCCCTTCTCAAGAAGAAGGACTAAAATCAAGACTACATCTTGCTCTAGAAAATTTTATGTTAAGGCATTTTTTTGATTCAATCATATCTGTATCGAAAGAAACACAGCGTTTTTATAAACAGACAGCAAAAATACCTGATAAAAAATCCAATGTGATTTATAACGGAGTTGATGTAACTCATTATTCAACGACCTTACCGAATCGCTCTACAACATTAAAAGAACTTGGGATACCTTCTACAGCCACTGTAATTATTACAGTGGCTGTGTTGCGCGAACTTAAAGGTATTCAGTATATGATTCGGGCTATGCCTTCTCTCTCGGACGCGCAACCTCAAATCTATTATCTTGTTGTTGGCGGTGGAGAATATTATGAGCCTTTACAAGACGAGGTAAAAAAAGCTGGTGTACATGAAAAAGTAGTATTTACAGGCGCACGCAAAGATATTCCTGCATTAATGACTGCAAGTGATTTGTTCGTTTTGCCAACATTAACAGAAGCGTTGCCTACAGTTCTTGCAGAGGCGATGGCACTGGGTCTGCCGATTTTAGCCAGCCGTGTAGGTGGCGTGCCAGAAATGATTCAAGAGGATATAAATGGTAAATTGATAGAACCAGCTGACCCTCAAACTCTTGCGGCGGTATGTCTTGAAATGTTAAAAGACCCACAGCGATTACGTCAAATGGGAAACGCCGGTAGAAAAATTGCAGAAGAAAAATTTAATATTAAAACGCAAGTTCAACAATTACAAAATTTATATCTTCGATTAATTTATAAATCAGCACAACACTAATTTTGATAATAATGAAAACTCAAGATTCAGAAAAAAAATCTTTTCGCTATTCACTTGATTGGCGTTTTTTTCTACCTGTTTCTGCTAACAGTAAAATATTGTATATAGGCGAAGCAGGTGATGAGGTGCGACAGTTTTTTAGAAGGTTAAATATTAACGAAGTATCTTCTATAGAAAAAAACTCTTTGGCTGAAGTTGAATCGTTATCTACATTTGACCTTATTTCAATCCCATATGACTTTCTTAATAGTAGTGGTTATCCAAAATTGAGAGACTTAATTCGCCCTGATGGTTTTTTATTAATTGGTTTTTCAAATCGCTTTCGGTCAAAGGATGTGAATGCCACCTTTCTTTTTCAAATAAGGTCAATTCTGAAAAAGGCAGGCTTCTCTCCATTAAAGTATTATGGCATTCTACCTGACCAATATATTCCTGAGTATGTATTTCCATTAACATCACAGGCGATAGGCTTTGTATTGCGCCATCGTTATCAATATCGTTTGCCACGCTGGGGATTGCAATTAATATCTTCAACTCTTTCTGCTTTGTTGTTATCCAACTTTTTGCCTGCTTATTATGTCCTTGCCAAAGCAGATAGCAGGTAAAGGTACTTTGATGTCTGATTTTACACAAAGCCTTACTACTCTTGTATCTACTCTCCCGCAAAGCGGAAGAGTTTTTTCAAATTCTCTTAGTTGGGTTTTGTTATCGAATGGGTTAACAGAGTTTGATGAAAATTTAATATTTTTCGGCTTCGAAGAAGAGAATGCAAAGCCAGTTTTAGTTGCTAAAGTTCCGCGTTTGCCTAAAAATATTTATGTGATACAAACCGAATATGAACGCTTGACCGAAGTGTGGGCGTGCCTTGGTGATAAAGCACAATATCATATACCACAGCCAATTGCTCTCTCGAATGTTCAAGGTCAACCAGTATTAATTACCACCTATGTCAATGGTGAAAACCTTTTACGGTTAGACATTACAGATAACGAAGATGAATTTCTCCAATTTTCTATTCATGTAGCAAATTCGTTGCGAGAACTTCTTGATAGCACATTGACCAAATTAGATAGTGATGAAGCAATTCGCCTAGAGTTTTCTCAAAAGACTGAAAAATTTAAGCAAATGTATTCATTGCAAGATTCTGAAATTACGGCAGTTGATAACTTAAGAGCTGAAATAGAATCTAATGAAAAGATTGCATCTTCTAAAATATTGATACATGGGGATTTTTGGCATGGTAATATTATTCGTGAGCCGATACGGGGAGATTTGTTACTTGTAGATTGGCAATACTCTTATTGGACCAATGATGCTAGTCAAGATGTCTATCTTTTCTTGCTCGCTGGAGCACTTGCTACAACACCCTCTTTAGATAAGCCACAAGAGCGCGCTATAAAAACCATGCAGGTAATAAAAAATTGGAACGAGAATGTTATCAAAGCATACCTTTCCGCGTTTGGACTGCCTCAAAACTATAACTTGTTATCTATGCGTTCTGGTATGTTAATGTGTTGTGTCGAAAAAGGAGTTCGTGCTAGCCTTGAATTAGGTTTTGACCGCGAAGAAGACCTTGTTTGGTTTTTTTTATTTCGTGAATTATTAAATTGGTTTAATGAAAAATAATAAAT
>JAEURF010000239.1:2692-2923 GCA_016789205.1 Anaerolineales bacterium | reverse complement strand
GATGCAACCAACAATTTATGCTTCGATGATTCAACCGCCTCTTGCTGGGGGACGCCTGTTTCAACCGCGGCGAGCATAGATGGCAATTCAATTTTCATCAGCATCTCTGGCAAATCTTGCATTTGTTCATCCAAGCCTTGATGAGCCATCACGCGCAATTTATTTTCTTCCAAAATACCAATTAAGCCCGCCTCTGCACGCGACTGGCGCAATGCCCAATCTAACGTGATG
>JAEURF010000239.1:0-2682 GCA_016789205.1 Anaerolineales bacterium | reverse complement strand
GGCGTTTAACTCACGGTCAATGCGTTGCATCACAGAAAGTTCTTCGACGCGATTTGCCAATTCTTGGTCTGTCAATGTATATAAACGTGCATTTTCAATCGCCACCGCCGCCTGACCTGCAAACGCGTTCAACAACGTTTCATCATTTTGCACAAACGGCAAACCATCACGGCGGTTGATGACTTCAATCACGCCAATCACACGGTCTTTAACTTGAAGCGGCACAGCCATTAATGAACGGCTGACGAAACCCGTTTGCTGGTCAATACCCGTAAAACGTGATTTTGAATTTTGGTCTTCGTTTTCAATCACAGCATTGCGCGTTTGTACCGCTCTACCTACAATTCCTGTTCCGGGTGGCAAACGTTTACCAATTAAGTTTGTAGCAACAGGTCCCACAGTCACGCGGAAGACCAATTCATCGGTTTGTTCATCTACCAAGAACAAACTGCCTGCTTCACAATTCAAAATACCGACCGCATTTTCAAGAATGTTCTGCAAGAGCGGATTTAATTCCAATGTGGAAGTTAATTGACGTGTGATTTCATTCAAAGTGGAAAGTTGATGTGCGCGTTGCTCTGTTTCTTCAAGCAAACGAGCTTTCACAATTGCGCCAGCGGTTTGGTCTGCAATCGCTTGGAGTAATTCCAATTGACCGCGTGTGTAGGCAATCGAACCATCACGACTGCCGATACTCAATGTACCAATCGTTGCCGCACCTGCATTTAATGGTACGCCCATCCAAGCAAAAACATTTTCAAGTGCAGGTGTATGTCCACGCGCCTGACATTCACGCATGTAATCTTGCGTCATAATCGGGCGACTCTTACGAATCACGTCTGGACTTAAACCTGTATTTGCAGAAAATGGTTGGTTTTCGCGTTCTTCAATTCTTTCGTTGTTTTCCAAACAAAAACCGTAATAGTAATAATCACTGTCTTTGTTATGTAAGGTGATGTGAAAATGTGATGTAGGAATGATTTGTGCCGTTTGCGCGTAAATCAATTCAAGCACATCATCAAAAGTGAGTGTGACGTTTACACCTTTGGATACGCGCGTGAGCGCATTCATTTCTTGAATTCGTCTTTCCAAAGTTGAGACGGTTTGTACACGCTCAATTGCCACAGAGGCTTGGTCACAAATATTTTCGAGGAAGCGCAAATCTCTCGGCGTGTAGGGTTGACCTGTCAATCTTGGTCCTAAAGCCAACCAGCCGTTGAGTCTTTCTTTGCCGGGCAAGACGATAAATAATCTTGCGCCTAATAATGCTAAGCGAGATTGTTCCGCTTGTAATTCAGGTGGTAATACAGAAGTATTATCTAAATATAAAGGCAGGCGTTCTTTTGTAAAATAATTGACCAACGGACTGGATGAGTTAAAACGAATGTCGCTACTGGGGCGGCGGTCATCGCCGGGCAGAGCGGAGAAAAAGTCGTTGAGCGAGTCGTATGTGTAAATGTGGATTCGGCTTGGCGTCAGGGTTGAGGCGATTTGGTCACGCATGTTGAAGCCGATGGTTTCTAAATCTAAAGCTGTGGTTAATTTGCGTGAAAAATCTTCCAATTGTTCGGCAAAGACACGCGAGCCACGGAAGAAAATCGTATCTACTAAGTTTTGTAAACGAGTGCGAATTGGTTCAAGAATAATTGCAATGATGAAAAGCCCTAAGCCAACAAAAATCGGGCTGTTTGAGGGAAGGTTGCTTCCAAACAATAAACCTGCACCGGCTACGACGAGCGCATACCCAAGTGTGATGAGAATTGAAAGCAAAAAATACATGACGCCGCGTCGCACCAATTCATCTGTGCGCAAGAAGCGAAAACGTAAAATGGTGTAACCAATTGCTAGCGGAAAAATAATTAAAGGTAAGAAAAGATATGGCGAAAAGTTTACCGGACCTAAAAATCCTGCACCGAGCCAAATACCAACTGGCACGAAAGCAATCAAAGCACCAAACAGGATTGTGCGAGCTTGGGTCTTAATCACAGGGGATTGAGCGTTCAAAGCATGATAAATATTAAATGAAATATAAAACAAAATACATAAGGCAATGAAGCCGTAAATCATGCGCCAATTGTTGATATATGCAATTGGTTGATTGAAATTAAATAAATTGGGGAAAGCCGCTAAGGCAAGAATTCCGCCAATCAAAATCCCAATCCAACGTAAATAGGGACGATTAAATATCAAACGTGATTCAACTGGGAATACCAACGCCAGTGCAATTAACCCGCCACCTGATAAAGCCAAAGAAAGCGTCCATATATGTGTGAATTCATGTGTGGTCGCGACGTTAAAATATGCGCCTGTAATAATTGCTAATGAAGAAGTAAATAATGAAAAAGCCCGCCCAGCCGCTTCGGTGCGACGGAAACCAAAAATCCACAAACTGATTATCAAAAAGATAGCACTTAAGATTGAGGGAAAATAAAAATAAACGGTGGTGCCAGACTCAGGAAAAGCGTACAAAGTGACATCAAAATCGCGGTCTTGCCCTTCTAACGTCCGCACACTCACTTTCACCGTTTCGCCAGCAAAGCGGGTAGATAACACCTCCGCCACATCCGCCGAACTTCTGACAGGTATGTCGTTAATCGCAATTAACTGGTCGCCTGATTTGACCTCTTGAGACAACGCCCAAGCCAAATCTGCTGTGTTCGGCTCGGTGTCATTGAATATCAT
>JAEURF010000238.1 GCA_016789205.1 Anaerolineales bacterium | reverse complement strand
GCATTCATGGCTAAAGTGTAATACAGGAGTCAATGGGAAAAAGTTGCAAGAGCAAGGGAATTGGGAATGGTGAATAGGGATTTGGGGAAGTGAAAGAAGAAAGAGAGGAAAGATGGAGAATTGATGTGGAAAGTAGAAAGTGGTGAGTGGAAGATAAAATTACTTTCTACTTTCTATGTTTTCAATTCCCCCACCTCGGTTGCCAATCTGAAATGGGACTATTCGTAATGCGAGTTAAGCCTGTTCCATCAGGATGAATAATATAAATTTCATTATTACCATCACGGAAAGATGTAAATGCAATCCAATTTCCATCAGGTGACCATGAAGGTCCAAGATTGTCGCCACCATCTGTTAATTTGACTAAGCCTGTGCCATCTACATTAATCACATAAATATTTCGGTTTCCAAATTCGCCACGATAAAAAGCAAGTTTCGTGCCATCTGGTGACCATGTATTGCGTCCGCCCATGTTGTTTAAATTTGTTACTTGTTGAATGTTAGAACCGTCAGCATTCATCACGAACAATTGGCGTGCACCTGCGCGAGATGATGCAAATGAAATCATCGAACCATCTGCTGACCATGATGGGTCAATGTCATCTTTGTTGGTTAAGCGTTTGACATTTGAACCATCGGGTTTCATCAACCAAAGACCATCTCCATTTTTAGTGAAGACAATCCACTCGCCGTTTGGTGAAAGTTCGGGAGCATATAATGCGCCAATGTCGTTTGTTAATTTTTGTAAATTATTTCCGTTAATGTTAATAGAATAAATTTCGTAATTTCCAGTATCACGCGATGAAAAGAGAACGGTCTGCCCATCTGGTGAAAGTGATGGATAGAATGCAGTCGCTTTGAGATTCGTCAATTGGATTCGTCCACTGCCGTTTGAATTGATTAAGCAGATTTGGTCAATTTGTTTAACATAACATGCGAAGACAATTTTTCCGCTCGGAGGTGGTGTGTCATTGAAAGATGGTATGGGCGTAGGAATCTGTTCAAGAGTGGGTACCAATTCTAAAGTCGGGGAAAGAAGCGTTTCAGTTGGTGAGAATAATGTCGGGGTGTTTGATAAAGTCGGCAGAGAAAAATCAATTTGCGGAGTTGCAGTTTGAGTCGGCTGATTGGCAACGATGATGATGGAATAGCAAAACAATATAGACAAGCCGAAAAATCCCAGCCCTAAAATTGCGATTAATACTTTTTGAAAGGGTGTTATGTTTTGCATAATACGGTGGTCGAGTAGGCGGCGGGTCTCGATACATGCTTCGCATACTTGACCATCGCCGCCGTATCGAGACCACAAATTATTTCAAAATTATCTTATTCCAATCCAACATTTCTTTCATTTTCTCAACTGGCACTTTTCCTTCTGGAACAAAGCCAACAAACGAACGATTGTAATTATCTTCTGTGCCATCATCGAGATGCCACCTCAATGTATTGCGAAACATTCCTAAACAAGAAGTGCCGCGATCATCATTTGGCAAAGATGTTTCAAATGTGTAAACATACGTGCCATCGGCAGTATCAACAACTTCTGCAACTGTGGCTTCGTGAATCCAACGTAACCATTGTGTTTGAGTTGACTTCACTTTATTGGCATCAACCGTTGTACGTGTGCGTGTAATTGGCTCGCCCATTTTATACTGCCATGGGTCAGTGGTAGGTGTATTTTTCTTTCCAGTTTTTTCTTTCGGGCGGTTACCTATAAATTCTTTTGGAAGCAAGCCAACACCATTCGCATCTTCAACACCTTTAGCAACTTGCCATTGACTTGGTTCATTGTTTACAAAACGCAACCAAAAGATGCTCGCACCTGAAAAATAATCACTTGCAGTTGTCGGGCGAACAAATTTTACATCCGCTGTTTTAGCAGTAAACAACTTAAAATATCGCGCGGCATTATCGGTTAATCCACCAGGCGGTAAATGCCCGCGAATGTGTTGAATGTGTTCAGCAGTTTCATTACACACTGCGCGCGAAACAATCACTTCATGCGTGCGCCCATGTTCATCACGCCACGCGCCAATATGTTTATTGACCCAATCATTGATAACTTTTCCATACACCATATCTGCGCCGCGTTCTTTTTGTTCTTCGGGTGTATAGGTTTCCCAATTTTCATCGGTAACGTAATTGACTCGTAACGGCGTTAACATGACGATTGTTTTCCAAACCCATTTTGGAAATTGATTCTTCATCGCTTCTAACTTCGGGAGGGCTTGGTCAGTCGTCTGCGACATCATCTCATATTTGACTTCTTCTTCCATCAATGCCAACAACCCAGCCTTTTTCGTTTTCGGTCCATTGGCTTTGACTCCCTGCATGTGTAAAGCAACTTTATCTTTCCAAACTTTTTCTGTGGCGGTAGCAAGTTTTGGTTTATTTGCTCCACTGCCTTCGTATTGAGCAATTTTCTCTTTACACTTTGCATCAACTTCGGCATCGCTCAACGCCGCATATTCTTTGCGAATATCAACCAAACGGAGTTGCACCAACAAATCTTTTGGGTCAGCCCACGAACCATGCGCCGATTTATATCTCATGCCTGAAAAATGGACGACCATATATTGCAACCAAATTGGAAAACGTTTTGGTTCTTTATCAAATCTTGCACGAATCTCTTCTAAAAGTTGAAATTGATTCTTGTTTTCTAGCGTCTTTGCATATTGTTCCACTTTCAAACGCACAATTTGATTGACTGTAACAGGATTCTTAAAATGAGCTTCAACAATATAATTTTGTTCAGAAGGCACATAATTGGGGTCACCTTTGCTGAGTTTGTACCATTCTAGTTTTGGCTGTTCGAGTTTGTCATACGTATCTTCAAAATCGCGCAATTTATCCAATTCGTCAAAGAGCATCGGCAAAGCAGAGCCTTCTTTTAATTTCAATTCTTCTTCATCTTTTTTACGGCTCGGATGGTCAGGAGCCAT
>JAEURF010000237.1 GCA_016789205.1 Anaerolineales bacterium | reverse complement strand
GCAAATGGCGAAACCCGTGTTTGGGAATACAGCAATACCCTGAGAAGTGAAGGGTTAAAAGAACCGATTGTACGTGGTATGGCACGCGATGTTACAGAACAAAAACAGGCAAGCGAGGCACTCCAAGCCAGCGAAAACCGTTATCGCAATTTTTTCGACAACTCCCCTATCGCGCTTTGGGAAGAAGATTTTTCAGAAGTTAAAAAACGCTTAGATGTATTAAAACAAAATGGAATTACAGATTTCCGCACATACTTCGCCTCCCATCCAGACGTGGTAAGAGAACTCGCTTCGGTCATCAGAATCTTAGACGTCAACCAAGCCGCCATAACCTTGTACGGTGCAAAAAGCAAAACAGAATTGATTGAAAGCTCTAAAACATTAAGCACTGGTGAAATCGAAAACAACCCTGAAGATTTTATCGCCATCGCCGAAGGAAAAGCCGGTCACCAATGGGATGGCGCAGATGAAACGTTAACCGGTCAACCACTTGAAATTAGCTTAAGTTGGTCGGTGGTGCCGGGGCATGAGCATGATTATTCAAAAGTCATTGTGACGACTATTGATGTCACTGAACGCAAACAGGCACGCGAAGAATTAAAAAGAAACGAAGCACGCTATAAAAGCATCGTTGAAGATATGCCGATGATGATGTGCCGCTTCAAACCAGACGGTACGCTGACTTTCATCAACGCCTTTTATTGCCAATATTTCCAAAAAAGTTATAACGAACTTTTAGGAAGTAATTTATTTGATTTAATTCCAGAAGACGAACGCGAGGTTGTAAGGCGTAAATATCTTTCACTAACGCAAGAGAATCCTTTTGTCTCGTATGAATATAAAACAGTGGACACAGATGGCAAAGTCAACTGGCAGAGATGGACAGACCGTGCTTTATTCAATGAAAAAGGTGAAATCATTGAATATCAATCAATTGGCGAAGATACTACCGAACAAAAAATAGCCGCAGAAAAACTTCGCAAAAGTGAAGAGTATTATCGCAAGTTAGCAGAAAACTTTCCAGATGGCACGGTTAATATTTATGATAGAGATTTACGTTTGGTATTCACGGCAGGTAGTGACATAGATAAATTTAATGCCAAACCTGAAGATTTTATTGGCAAAAGCTATCAGGAAATAGCCCTTCCTGAAATGTTTGTAATTGCAGAGCCTCATTTGCGCGCGGCGTTTGAAGGAAAAAGAGGTGCTTACGAAAATGTATATGTAGATGGTAGGCATTATGCTGTTAGTGTGGCACCATTGTATGATGCAGATGGGGATATTAATGAAATTCTAGTGGTTGCACAAAATGTTACCGAGCAAAAACAAGCAAATAAAGTTAGAGAAGAAAGCGAAAGACGATACCGAAGTTTATTTGAAGATTCGCCAATTTCATTATGGGAAGAAGATTTTTCCGACGTAAAGCAAAAGTTAGATGCGTTGAAGCAGGCTGGCGTTAAAGATTTTGAAGCGTATTTTTCGGAGCATCCAGAAGTTGTCTTGGAATGTGCATCTCTGGTAAAAATTCTTAATGTCAATAAAGCCTCAGTGGAATTATATAAGGCTGAAAACAAAGAAGATTTAATGACAAATATGTTGAGGCTTTTACGAGCCGAAAGCGTAACCAAACAATTTACCGAAGAATTGGTGCAAATTGCAAATGGAGAAACGCATTTTGAACGCGAAGAAATTGACAGCACATTAAGTGGAGAACCTTTAGCTGTTTCAATTGTTTGGTCGGCTATGCCAGGGCATGAAGAAGATTTATCACGTGTGATTGTTTCGATTGTAGATATTACCGAACGCAAGCGAGCAGAAAAAGAACGCCGCATCCTCATCCAAGAGTTGAGTGAGCGTGTGAAAGAGTTGACTTATCTTCATAACATTTCGCGCATTTTTATGGATGACTCACGCTCTGAAGCCGAAATTTTGCAAGCAGTTGCAGATGCTATGCCTGCCGCCTGGCAATACCCTGAAATAACTGCCGCGCGCGTTGGTTATAACGGCTATCAATATACATCGCCAAATTTTAGACAAACCGATTGGATGCAAAGTCAATTTTTCGATTTACCCAATGGCGAGTTAGGTGTTGTTCAAGTAGCATACTTAGAAGAAAAGCCAGAAGCCGATGAAGGACCCTTTCTTTATTCAGAACGTTCCTTGCTTGAATCTACGGTTGAGAAATTAAGAACTTACTTAAAAGGCATATTAACCAATCAGGCGATTAACCGTCAACTTGCTGAATTAGGTACATTATATGAAAGTGGATTGGCGATTAGTCAACTGTTGACGCCGAGAGAAATCGCCGAGAAAGTTATTGGCGTGCTTGAACGCAAAATGGATTGGCATCATATTGCTGTGCGTGAGTATGACTCTGAGTCGAGCAGTGTAAAACTGATTGGGTTCAGCAAACCAGCTATCACCAAGCAAGAAGCGCAAGAGCATATTAACAATATGAACAGCCTAATTTCTAATCCGACACAAGGATTAAGTGGCTGGGCAACAACGAGCGGGAAATCCATCCGTGTGGCGAATGTAAAAGCAGATGAAAGATATATAAAAACTTTTGATGAAATTAATTCTGGTATGTATGTACCACTCAAAATTGGTGAGCGTGTGATTGGTTCTATTTCAGTAGAAAGTGAAATAGAAAATGCCTTCACTGAACATGATGAACGCTTATTGGTCACGTTAGCAGGGCAAGCTGCAGTTGCGATTGAAAATGCAAACTTGTTTAGAAAGTTACAAACAGAATTGCTTCAACGACAAGTCATTGAAGATGAAGTGCGCCAATTAAATTCCGAGTTGGAAAATCGTGTAGAAGAACGTACCTTACAAATTGAGACGACAAAACGCCGCCTTGAGTTAGCCACTCACGCTGGGCATATTGGCGTTTGGGAATATATCCCTAGAGAAAACAAAGTCATTTGGGATGAACGGATGCACATTATTCATCATGT
>JAEURF010000236.1 GCA_016789205.1 Anaerolineales bacterium | reverse complement strand
CACTCGATAATTTGTGTGCGACCAAATTGAGCTGTGATTTGCGCCGCGAGAATGCGTTCACGAATCGCACGTTTGGTTGAAGGCGATTCGCTATACAACAAAAAATCATAAACAAGTTTTTGTGCAATGGTTGGATGAAGTTCAGGATTATCAAAACCATCAATTGAATAACCAGAATGTCGATTAAATTGCGGGTCTGATACAGCAATAACAGCATTGATTAAAGTTTGTGGAATGTGTTGCGGATTTGCTTCACTAACTGGGATATATCGGCGCGGAGAATTATCCGGTGAAAATGTTGCCAGCAATTGCATACCAGTTCGGTCATAAATTGTTGTGGGTTGTAATAACAATCCATCGGGTGGATTAAACAAACGCGGCAAAATTTCTGTAGATGGTAAATCTTGTGTGATATCGGCATACGCAAACGCGCCGAGAATAATCACGATGCCAAGCAAAAGCGAAAGGATGATTCCAATGCTAAGAATCGCGCCACGCTCACGATTTGAATTTTTATTTTGCTGTTCGAGCCTGCGTTCACGTCTGGCGCGCAGAATGGGTAAAGTGGAGGGCATGGATTAAGTATACAGGTAGACAGGGAAACAGGTGAAGTGGAAAGAGAAAAGATTGGGAGTAGAAAGTGGAAAGGAAGATATTGATAACAAAACTCCAAGATGCTAGCGCGAAATCTCGGAGTTCTACTAATTAATTTAATCCGCTAACAAATCAGCCAAAAAGCGATAGATTCCGCTGGGTTCTTTTTCTTCCTGCGTACTGCTGATTCCCAAATCACTCATCACTGCGCCATTTTGACCGTTAATCAACACCAAATGTTCACGTCCATCAAATGGGATTTCGGTCATCCAAACGGGGAGTAGATTTAGTTTGAATGATTCAACCATAATTTTTGCTGACGAAGTGCGAATGATGTTGATGTTGTTAATCAAATACGGCAATTCTCGTTTATATTTCTTGAAGGCTTGGCTTCTTGCATCTAAAGAAGCGTCTGCCATCGGAATGTCATAAATCTCTGCTAACCAACTGGAGAGAAAACGCGGGTCATACGGTTTAAGTTGTTTAAGGTCAAAGGTGGGAATCAATTCGAGAAAAACAGCAGACAATTTCCGCGAAGCAGGAATCGGATGGTCATCTACAATAATCGGGTATTCATCCGTCACACGAATGACTCGCTTTTGTTTGCGTTCACCGAAAATTTCATCTTGCGTTTCAACCACTTCACCGGTGTATTCAATCGAACCACCAATGTCAAATGTCCATAACGGCAAATATAATCCGCGGGGCAAATCTACTTTTTTTTCTGGTTTGATTTTATTTTTCTCGACCCAATCAATTAGATATTTTGTCGCGCGTTTGTTATCAAATGCAAATGGCAGAATTGCATCCGGCGCGAGCAAATCTTTTGTGTTTTCCAAACTGACCACATGCGGCGAATCACAATAGGCACAATTTGCAGAAATTTGTTTGGGGGGCAAAATAAATTCCGCGCCGCAACCATTGCAATGAAAGGCTTGCTCTTGTAAAGGCTTGCCATGTCCCTTCATGGTTGCCATGGCAACAATAAAATCTTTTTCGTCTTCACTCTTCCCACCCAACCCTAAAGCATGTGCGCGTGTGCAATAGTCACAGACCAAGCCTGCCCCATCGGGTGAGAATGCCATGCGTGCACCACATTTCGGGCACATAAATCTTTGTGCATCCGCATCGCGCAAACCGCTCGGTGCGGGAGGTAAATGATTCGGGTCAATTACATCATCGGCTTTTAATTTGCCATCCAGTATTGCTAATGCACGGCGCGCGCGTGCATGGCGTAAATCATGGCTTAAACAATTTTCTAAGGCTTTGCGTTTTTCTTCATTATTTTCTGCAACTTCACTCATCCAAAACCAGGCTTCGGCAAGCACATCATGTGAACCAGCCATGTAAATCGCGCGGTCTAAATATCGGCGCGCAGAATTTTTATTTCCGCTTTTCGCATCAATAATTCCACTGCGTAACAATTCTTTTGAATAATCTGATGTCATCATGTTCTCACAATCGCATCCGTCATTTTTGCAACGCGCGCTATTTCTTTTACATCATGCACACGGATGATGTCCGCGCCGCGTGCGATTCCAATTGCAATTGTTGCGGCTGTGCCTTCGATTCTTTCTTCAGGCGGTAAGTCTAATGTAAAACCGATAAATGATTTTCTGGATGTGCCTAACAAAACGGGATAGCCTAACTTTTTGATTTCATCTAAGCGATTAATTAATTCGAGATTATGCTCGCGCTTCTTTCCAAAACCGATGCCTGGGTCAAGCCATATAGCATTTTCTTTAATCCCAGCATTTTTTGCAATCTCTACACTCATCATTAATTCACGTTTCACGTCTTCAATTAAGTTCTCATACTCTGCGCCGATATATGTCGCGCCGAGTTTTTCACGAACCTCAACGCTGGCTGGGTTACTGCGATTGTGCATCAAAATCACCGGCAGATTATATTTTGCAACGATATTTGCAAGGTTTGAGTCAGCGCGTAATGCCCAGACATCATTGACGATGTTTGCGCCTGCTTTAATTGCTTCTTCGGCAACTTGGGCTTTATATGTATCAATTGAAATTAATGTATCTGGAAAGTTTTTATGAATAGAATGAATAACAGGAATGACGCGTTCTAATTCTTCATCTACAGTTACAGGTGCAGAGCCAGGTCTTGTAGATTCTCCCCCGATGTCTAATATATCCGCTCCAGAATCAAGCATCCACGAGGCTTGAAGCGTTGCATTTTGAATCGCATCCCCTGTTGCAATTAATCCATCACCAGAAAATGAATCAGGAGTCACATTCAAGATTCCCATAATGTAAGTGCGAGAACCCCAGTTAAAGTATGTCATATCTTTCATGTCTTTGCGAGCCGAAGGCGAAGCAATCTCCTGATAATTAGAAGATTGCTTCGGACAAAGAACAAAAGCGTCCTCGCAAT
>JAEURF010000235.1 GCA_016789205.1 Anaerolineales bacterium | reverse complement strand
GGGCGGCAATTTTGGCGTATTTAATCTCTCTATCGAAACGCCCGACTGTGACAATTACTTTATTGCTTGTCGGTATGATTGGCTACTTTGTCACTGCTTTTATATTTTTTGTGAGGCAGAGATATGTTCTCCCAATTGTCACACCAGAGATTATGTTGTTTTTAGGTGTTGTGCTTCCAACTTTGGAGCAAGCAGTTTCGCAAGAACTTGAGAAGCGCCGCATTCGCAATTTGTTCAGCCGATTTATTTCACCCGAAATGGTTGACCAAATGGTAGCGACCCAAGATTTAAATTCACTCAACAAACGCTCTGACATTACGATTATTTTTTCAGACATTCGTGGATTTACAACTTTATCCGAAAAAATGACACCCGAAGATGTCGTCGCTTTGCTTAACCCCTACTTGGAAGCTATGTCTAAAGTGATTTATAAACATGGCGGCACTGTGGATAAATATGAGGGTGATGCCATTATTGCATTTTTTGGTGAGCCAGTCCATTATGAAGACCATGCTTTGCGAGCGTTAAATGCGTCACTGGATATGCGAAAAGCATTGTATGAAATGCGCGAAATATGGGCGAAGGAAGGTCGCCCTAGCCAAATTGAAATGGGAATTGGCATAAATTCTGGTGAAGTGTTCGTAGGCTTGGTTGGGTCTGAGCAAAGAATTAATTACACTGTGATTGGTGATAATGCCAACCTCGCCTCACGTTTACAAGATTTGACGAAAACATATGCGTGGCCCATTTTGATTAGTGAAAGTACGTATCAACATGTGAAAGATGAATTTGAAACTGAGTTTGCCGATGCGGTGACTGTTAAAGGGAAGACACAAGCTGTGAATGTGTATAAGGTGATTGGAGCAAAAGGCGCGGCGGATTCTGAAAAGTTAAAAGGCTGGCAGTTATAAAATAATTGGGGCGAAGAAAAAATTCTAAGAGCAGAATCAGGTCAAACGTTAAGAAAGATGCGGGTTTTTATCAACAAAACCTGCATTTTTTCTTTACATGCGTTTGTGTCAAATTGTACAAAATCTGGTATATTTAATATCTATATGAATGTCAAAAAAATTCCAGATATTATTATTGGGCGATTGCCTGTTTATTTACGGGCGTTGCAACGCATGGCAGATAATGGTGCGAAAACCACTTCGTCGCAAGAACTTGGCGAGCATGTAGGGATTTCTGCCGCGCAAATTCGTAAAGATATTTCGCAATTTGGCGAGTTTGGTAAACAAGGCACGGGCTATTCCATTCAATTTTTGATTGATAAATTACGTGAAATTCTAAAAGTTGACCGTGTTTGGGATGTTGTGTTAATTGGCGCAGGTGATTTGGGGCATGCGCTCGCAAATTATAATGGGTTTCAAAATCGTGGCTTTCGGGTGGTAGCGATTTTTGATAATGACAAAAATAAAGTTGGGCAAAAGATTGGTGAGTTTACGGTGGAAGATACCGATACGATGCTTGAACGTATCAAAAGTATGGGTGTGAAAATTGCGATGACAACTGTGCCAGCCTCTGCGGCGCAAGAAGTTGCTGATAAGTTGGTGCAAGCTGGTGTGAGGGCGATTCTTAATTATGCGCCAGTTAGTTTGAATGTGCCGGAGAATGTCAAAGTTCAATATACAGACCCTTCGACTAATTTGCAGAGAATGACGTATTATTTGTAAAATATCATTATTAATTAGAAATAAAAAATGGTGACGAAATTCGTCACCATTTTTTTTATTTTGAAATTCTACACCTGTGGCAAATTTCGACGGATTAAATTCAACATGCTAAAGCCTTTAACCGCGCCTTGTACTACACAAGTCAATGGATTATCTACTAAATAGGCTGGGATACCCAATGACTTGGTCAGCAATTTATCAATACCACGAAGTAACGCTCCCCCACCACATAATGCAACACCGCGATCAATAATATCGGAGACTAATTCAGGTGGAGTTTTTTCTAACACTTTACGTCCAGTTTCAACAATTTGACGTAATGGTTCTTGCAAGGCTTCTACAATTTCACCAGTTGTCAAGGTAACAGGTCTTGGTAAACCAGTCACTTGGTCTTGACCTTGTACTTCCATACTGTTTTCAATGTCTTGTGGAACAGCCGCACCGATACGAATTTTCAATTGCTCAGCAGTCACTTGCCCAATCACCACACCGTATTTTCGGCGCACATAATTGACAATGGCTTCATCTAAATCCATGCCGCCTGCGCGAAGCGTGTCCGCCGCCACAATGCCATACATTGCCATCACAGCCGCTTCAGTACATCCGCCACCCAAACAAATAATCATATTTCCAGAAGGCGAGTTAATCGGCAAGTCAATTCCAATTGCCGCCGCCAAAGGTTGTTGAATCAAATAGGCTTCGCGGCTTCCAGCTTCCATCACCGCCTCATAGACCGCGCGTCTTTCAACACTGGTGACACCATACGGCACAGTAATCATCACGCGCGGACGAAAGATGCGCATTGAGCCGCTGACACGTTGTAACAAATATTGAAGCAAAGTTTCTGTAATTTCATAATCTGCAATCACCCCATTTTTGAGCGGACGTGCTACCTCGATATTATCTGGCACTTTGCCGTACATATCACGGGCTTCAATACCAGCCGCGACCATTTTTTGTTCATCTACTTCAATTGCAACAATTGTAGGTTCTTCTAATAACACTTGCGAACTATCAGCAAGGCGGGTAAACATCGTACCCAAGTCAACGCCAAGGTCTTTCGAAAACATTGCCACTAGATTTTATTTCTCCAATTCATATCACTTGCTTAAACTTGCCAGTCACTTCATTACCGCCAGCAAAATTTTGTGAATGATACCTGAAAGGCGAATGACTGTCTAGTTGCCAAAAAATTACCTTAAGAAATTCATCATCTGCGCCTCATTAGGCTATTATTGATTTACAAAACGAGCAAAAGACACTCTTAAACAAAAGGAGCAATTTGCATGAAAAGATATTGGAAAATTGCAGTG
>JAEURF010000234.1 GCA_016789205.1 Anaerolineales bacterium | reverse complement strand
AAAGGCTTGCGCCGCTTGCAAATGATTTGCGCCATTCACAATTGCCGCCGAAGTTGCATTCGTAATCAAACCAATTTCGCCATCGGCTTGGTCTGGATAAATCACACCGACATTACTGCCTTCAGCCAATTGCAAATGATAATAATAATGATTCACCAAACCGATTTTAAACTCACCAGCACCCACAGCCTTGCGCACATCGGTATGACCGCCAAAAAAAGTGACATCATTCGCAATCAAACCATTTAACCATTCAGCAGTCGCATCATCGCCGAGCAATTGTTGCATCGCCGCAATTTGTGCTTGCATCCCGCCATTGGTCGAACCTGCCGCCGCAATTTGACCCTTCCATTTTGAATCGGTCAAATCAAAAATAGAAGTGGGTAATTCATCTTCTGAAACCAAATCCTTGTTATACATAATCACACGCGCACGCAATGTTAAACCAGTCCACAAATTTCCATCACCGATAAATTCTGCAGGCAATTGCTCTGCCCCGACCGGTGTGTATGCCTGAAAAATCCCTTGTGTCGCTAAAGATTGAATCGTAAACAATTCAGTCGTCACAAACAAATCCGCTTGCGGGTTGGCTTGTTCTTCAATCAGCGCATTCGCCAACTCACTATTTGAACCTGCCTTCAAGAGCACATTCACATTTGGATATTTTGCTCGAAACGCATCTACTACTGGTTGAAACAACGGCTCAGACCTACCAGAATAAATCACCAAATCGCCGGAGATTTCCGCTTCTTGACCTTGATTTATAACTGGTTCTGTTGCAGAAACATTTTCTTCACTTACAGCCTGTGAACCTCCACAGGCACTCACAATCAATACGAAAACTAACATTGAAACCAAAACAAATTTCTTACTAAACATTTAGACTCCTTGAGAATGAATTCGCGAAGCGCGTAGTATAATTTTCACACTCTGAATAATCTAGATATTTGTAATAAAATTCCTCTATATCAAGTTTCAAATTGTTTTCAATCACGTTGAAACTTTAGGTTAAGAAAGCATTCTATGACAGTTAGCCCAGCTATGCGGCGCTACGCCGCAGAAATTTATCGTCTGCAACAAGACCACGAACAGGTTCCACTTTCGCTTTTAAGTTCACATGTGGATGCTTCCGCCCAAGCCATTTCTACGATGGTCAAACGCCTCAACAAAAGTGGATACTTGATTCACGAACCCTACAAAGGTGTACGCCTCACAGCAGATGGCGAAAAAATCGCCATGCCTTCATTGCGTCGTCATCGCCTCACAGAAGTATTTTTAGTGAAAGTGATGCAATATGATTGGGCATCTGCTCATGAATTATCAGATGTGTTTGAACGCGGTGTAAATGATGAAATAGAAGACAGAATGGATGAACTTGCAGATCATCCTACGAGATGTCCACATGGGGAGCCGATTCCGTCAAAAAATGGAATCATGCCCAAAGTCAAGGATGAACCGTTGGTCAATGTCCCTTCAGGTTCAGAATGTATCGTCAGCCGAGTCCGCACACATGATTCAGATAAATTACGTTATATCGCCGAGATTGGGTTAGTGCCGGGCAAACCGTTTCACTTATTAAGTTGCGCACCATTCAAAGGTCCATTGCGCTTAGAAATGAAACCGCACGACCATATTATTGGTTATGAATTGTCACAAGCCATTTGGGTGGAAGTAATCAAAAAAGGTGAAGGCAATAAACTGCCACCATTGAAAACGCCAATAAAATAATTGGGAGTAACTAAAATACAGGACATAACCCGTCATTGCTTTACCAAAGAGCGGCTCGCAATGACGAAAATGTGTTTGTTTTCGATATTAGCCACTCCCAAATAATTTCTCACTGGAATCGAACTTGATTTTATGCTAAACTGAAAGTGCTTTCATACTGCTTTCAGAAAATGACGCCTCCTAAAAAAACTCCCACCATTTACGATGTTGCTAAATTAGCAGGCGTGAGCATTGCAACCATTTCGCGTGTGTTAAATTCACCCGATAAAGTTAATTCTGAAACGCATAAAAAAGTAATGAACGCGATAGACCGTTTGGGGTTTGTGCCGAAAGCAGAAGCACGTGTGCGCGCGATGCAAGGCACCGGTCGGATTGGGGTATTAACGCCGTTTTTTACTGCACCATCATTTGTGCAACGCTTGCGCGGGGTCGCTTCTTCTTTATCCAAAGCAAATTATGAATTAGTGATTTACCCTGTTGATTCGTTAGACCATTTACAAGGGCATCTTTCGTCTATTCCGCTCATGAAAAATGTGGATGGCTTAATTATTATGTCTTTAGCCATTGAAGATACAGATGCCAAACGCTTGTCTGCGAATGGAATGGAAACGGTTCTGATTGAATATAAACATCGCGGTATGAATAGCATCATCATTGATGATGAACACGGGGGCAGTTTGGTAGCAGAGCATTTGATTAATAAAGGACATAAAACTTTTGCTTTTATAGGGGATATCGAACCGCCTGAAAAATTTTCAATTCATCCTGTGCGTTCTCGATTAAAGGGTTATAAAACCACATTGCAAGATGCCGGCTTTTCTTTATCAAAATCTTATATTTACTCTTCACCTTATACACAAACAGAGGCAAGGCAAGCGGCAGAATCTTTATTTCAATTGCCTAAGCCGCCAACTGCAATTTTTGCGGCGTCAGATTTTCAAGCATTGGCAGTGATGAAAGTGGCGCGTCAATTGGGAATTAAGATACCGGATGATGCGGCGGTAGTTGGCTTTGATGATATTGATGTGGCTGAACATGTAGATTTAACAACGATCAACCAACATTTGGACGAGTCGGGGAGGCTGGCGGCGGAGATTCTGCTTGCGCGAATCAGTGAGGCGGGTCGTCCTCTACGGCATATCAACCTTCCGCTCACTTTAATTGAGCGTTCAACGGCTTGATATTTTTTGTTTGTGCATTTTTTCTCATATTAAAATTTTGCTCTTAAAAAATTATTGACTTAAAAAATAGTTGTGCTATAC
>JAEURF010000233.1 GCA_016789205.1 Anaerolineales bacterium | reverse complement strand
AGCCTGGGGAGGCAGTTGAGAATGAAAAATTGATAGTTGATAATGCTGTAGATGTAAAAGCAGTCAGCAGTCAGCAATCAGCACAACCAACCATCAACCACCAACCGCAAACCACAAACAAGGAAATGGGATTCATCTCACCTGTCGTTGCAAAAATCGCCGCAGAACATGGAATCAATTTGAGTCAAGTACAAGGCACGGGATTGAATGGGAGAATTACGAAGAATGATGTTTTGAGTTTTGTTGAAAGTGGAAAGTCGAAAGCAGGAAGCCAAACTACCGTCCACCGTCCATCGTCCATCGTCGTTGGTGAAAGTGACCAATTAATCAAACATACTCCAATCCGCAAGTCTATTGCAGACCACATGGTCATGTCAAAACATACATCCCCACATGTGTTGACCGTGATGGAAGCAGATATGAGTAAAGTTGCAAAACATCGTTCTGCAAACAAAGCCTTATTTGAAAGAGATGGAGTCAACTTAACATTCACGGCATATTTTATGTCTGCCATTGTGGCTGGACTAAAACATTATCCAATTGTCAATTCCTCATGGAGTGATGAAGGTGTTTTAGTTCATAAAAATATAAATTTAGGCATGGCGGTTTCATTGGGCGAAGATGGTTTGATTGTGCCAGTGATTAAGAATGCAGATAATTTATCTTTGCTAGCAATGGCTCGCGCAGTTAATGATTTGGCTAATCGTGCACGAAATAAAAAATTACAGACGGATGATGTCAAAGGCGGAACGTTCACTTTAACCAATCATGGCACAAGTGGCTCATTGTTTGCATTCCCTGTGATTAATCAACCACAATCTGGAATTTTGGGAATCGGGGCAATGCAAAAAAGAGTTGTTGTCATTGACGACGCAATTGCGATTCGTCCGATGGTATATATGTCGTTTGTATTTGACCATCGTATTTTAGATGGCGCATCCGCAGATTGGTTTTTGGCAAAAGTCAAAGAGACATTGGAAAATTGGAGTTAATATGAGCGAACATAAAGACCACGCCGATGTAAAGATTCATCCACCAGTTTTGACATTGATATTTTTAGTGATTGCATATTTAGCAAAACGATTTATTCCGCTTCCTTTCGACGTGCCAACTTGGTTGCAGACCTTCGGTTTTCTCTTAGTCGTCATCGGGTTTTTGCTTGCGCTTGCCGCTATTTTTGAATTTATGAAAGCCAAAACGACAGTGAATCCTCATGGTTCGGTCAGCAATATCATTGCATCAGGAATTTTTCGTTTTACGCGCAATCCCATATATTTAGGTTTTGTGTTGATGTTAATTGGCTTTCCATTGTATTTCAATACTTATTGGGGCATATTCCTTGCGCCAGTTTTGATTATCAGTTTCAACAACCTCGTTATTCAACATGAAGAGGTTTACTTGGAGAAAAAGTTTGGGGAACAATACACCAGTTACAAGTCAAGCGTGAGGCGGTGGTTGTAAATCTGAAAGGCGATGAAAATCGCCTTTTTGTTTCCTTGTAAAATAGAACATTTGTACAGTATAATTTCAGGAAGGAGATTTTTTCTGTGCCAAAAGAAAAAGTTGAAATTCATCCATTAACAAAAGATAAATGGAAAGATATGGTTGCTCTTTTTGGAGAGCAAGGTGGTTATGCAGGCTGTTGGTGCATGTTCTGGAGGCTAGATCGTGCAGACTTTAAAAAATTGCGCGGCGGGGGTACAAAAGAGATACTTCATCAAATGGCTGACAAAAATCAAGAAGCAGGATTGATTACCTACCTAAATAAAAAACCAGTAGGCTGGTGTTCAATTGGTCCGCGCGAAAATTATATTGCGTTAGAAAATTCACGCATCCTTAAACGTGTAGATGATAAGCCTGTCTGGTCAATTGTTTGTTTCTTTGTTGATAAATCTGCTCGCAAACAGGGTCTGATGACACAAATGTTATCTGGCGCGGTCAGCCATGCAAAAAAACATGGCGCAAAATTTGTTGAAGGATATCCAATTGATATGCAATCTGAAAAACTCGCAGGGCAAAAACTCAACAGTTATGCAGGCTATATGGGAATTGCCTCCGCATTTCGTGAAGTAGGTTTTGTTGAAGCAGGTCGTGCATCTGAAACGCAACTGATTATGAGATATAAAATCAAATAGGAGAATGTGATGAATAAAGAAATCAAATTACAAGTAAATGATAAACAAGCCAATGCCTATCTTGCAAATGGCGGTGGTGCAGGTGTTTTGGTTTTGCATGCGTGGTGGGGGTTGAAACCTTTCTTCAAAGAATTTTGTGACCGACTTGCCAAAGAAGGTTTTACTGTACTTGCACCCGACATGCGCGAAGGTCAAGTCGCAAATACAATTGATGAAGCCAAAGCGTTGATGGAAAAAAGTGATGGTCAACTTGTTGGCGATACTGTATTTGCGGCAAAAAATTATTTGCGAAATATGGTCAAAGGAAAAATAGGCGTAGTTGGTTTTTCAATGGGTGGTGCTTGGGCATTGGTGCTTGCATCGAATACGCCCGATGAAATTGGTGCAACGGTCCTTTTTTATGGCAATGAAGGTGTGGATTATGGAAAAGTCACTTCAAAAGTAATGGGACATTACAGTGATAATGATGAATGGGAACCAAACGAATATGTGGATAACACATTTGCAGAGTTTAAAAAGGCAGGCGTGGATGCAACGCTTCACATCTACCCTGGAGTTGCTCACTGGTTCTTCGAATCTGACCGCCCTGAATATGATTCCGCTGCCGCGGAATTGGCATGGGATCGTACAGTTGAGTTTTTGAAGAAGAATTTGTAAATGTAAAATCCCTCTTGTGAAAGAGGGATTTTTGTACCTTGACTCTTTTCAGGCTTTGTTTATAATTCGTTTAGTAAATACTAAACGTTCTAAACGAGGCGACGTGACAAAGACTTCACAAATCAAGCAAGACTTTATTGAAGGCATGAGCGGGATTAGTCAATTTTGGGGTTTCCCAAAAGCCATGGGAACAATTTTTGCTGTGCTTTATCTCGCACCT
>JAEURF010000232.1 GCA_016789205.1 Anaerolineales bacterium | reverse complement strand
GACCAGTTGCTGTATGCCTTGCTTGAAATTGCCCCGCGTGAAGAAAAACAAGAAAGCCTACCCACACCGCCCTTAAACATTTGCCTTGTCTTAGACCGTTCCACTTCTATGCAAGGCGAAAAGATGGACATCCTTAAAGCCACAGCCATTCAATTATTGCGCAGTCTACGTCCGCAAGATGTGCTTAGTATTGTTTCATTTAGTGACCGCGCAGAAGTTGTTGTACCGGCTTCTATTAGTTTAGATAAAAAGAAACAAGAGGGGCGTATTCAAATGATGCAAGCCTCCGGCGCAACCGAAATTTATCATGGGCTTGAAGCGGGATTAAATGAACTGCGTCGCACACACGACCCGTCTCGAGTCAATCATTTAATTTTATTAACCGATGGCAACACCTATGGCGATGAGCAAGCCTGTTTAGAACTTGCTGACCAAGCCGCCGCACAAAATATTGGTATTACGGGCATGGGGCTAGGGCACGAATGGAACGACATTTTTCTTGATGCCCTCGCTAGTAAAACAGGTGGCTCATCTTCTTACATTTCAAATCCAAAAGATATTGAAAAACTGCTAGTTGATAAATTCAAAGCGCTCGCCAGCACCTTTGCCGATGATGTTTTACTAGAATACAAACCCGCCGAAAATATTCGTGTCAATTACGCCTTCCGCCTGCAACCTGAAGGCGGCACAATTGAAGTTGAACCGCTCATGCGGCTCGGTCCGATTTTGCGCGATGCGCCATTACACGTCTTATTAGAATTCGTGATTAGCCCAACCGCATTCAACGAAAATAACATCGTCACCATTTTAAATGGAACATTGAAGACTTCAATTACAGCCAACCCGATGCCGGCACCACCCATCCGCCTCCATCTGACGCGCGAACTGCAACCACAACCTTCATCTGAGCCTCCGCCTACACGGATTCTCAAAGCACTCTCACGCCTCACTTTATATCGCATGCAAGAACGTGCGCAAGCCGCCGTAGACGCAGGGCAAATAGACTCGGCTGTTCGTCATTTACAAAATTTAGCAACGCATCTATTATCACAAGGTGAACATTCCCTTGCAAAAACTGCGTTATTCGAAGCCAATTCGCTTGAGACAATGCACGCATGGAGTGCCAGCGGCAGTAAAGACATCAAATATCAAACCCGCGCACTTTTGCTTGGTAGCGGTAAGAAGGAGAAAGCACGATGATTGTTTGTTCCAATTGCAAACATAACAATATGGCAGGCGCAATGTTTTGTTCTGAATGTGGCGCACAACTGATGGGCAATAACGACCTAGTTACGCAAAATATTTCTACAGATGGACTAAGCCAAGTTGGCAGAAAACCAACTGGTTCACTGACCGGTTCACTCAGCGGTATAGATGCTTGGGCAAGTTTGCACTTGTTAGATACAGGGCAAGTTTTGCCACTTACCTCAAGAAATGAATTTACAATGGGACGCGTCAGTGAAGGGCAACCCATCATGCCCGATATTGACCTTTCTCCCTATCAAGCCTACGCGGCTGGAGTTTCACGCTTACACGCTGTAATTAAGAGGCAAGGCTCGCAAATCCTCTTCATGGACCTTGGCTCAGCCAATGGCACGTATATCAATGGCAAGCGTTTGTCTTCCAATGTCGAAAATCTCTTAAATCATGGTGACATTGTAGCGCTTGGAAAATTAAAAATGCAGATTTTAATAAATAGTTCTTAGAAGGAAGTGAGTTGAGATTATGGCACATTCAGTAATTTTACACATCTCCGGCGAACAAGCCATCGCAGGTGAAGTAGAAGAACTTCCCAAACCGGCAGATAGCATCATCGTTGTGATAAACCCGCGCACCAAAGACGGCAAAGACTTGCACTACCTAGACCATGGCGTTGTTAAAGTCATCTGGCCCCTTGCAAAAGTTAGTTTTATCGAAGTGCTAGGCGACTCGCAAGATGAAAAGATTATCGGTTTCGTGAGGGGATAACATGGCAGAAATAGACAGACGTCGCATCCTCGTTGTAGATGATGAAGAACGCATGGTGCGCTTCATCCGCATGAACTTGGAACATGATGGCTTTCAAGTGGGCGAGGCATTTAACGGAAAACAAGCCATCCAAAAAATTCGTGACTTTACACCGGATGTCATCTTGCTTGATGTGATGATGCCCGATATTGACGGCTTTGAAGTGTTAGAAACCATTCGTGATTTCAGCAACGTGCCAGTCATTATGCTCACCGCCAAAGGTGAAGAAGATGACCGCGTGCGCGGACTTGAACACGGCGCAGATGATTACATCACCAAACCATTCAGCCCGCGTGAATTGGTCAGCCGCATCAAAGCAGTTCTCCGCCGCACCGAAGGCGCAACCGGCTCAACACATGGACTCATCGAAATTGACAAACGCCTTAAAATTGATTTTGACCGGCGCGAAATTTGGCTGGAAGGCAAACTTGTAAAATTAAGGCCCACAGAATATCGTTTGCTTTATCATTTGGTACAAAATGCAGGCTGGGTTGTTTCACATGACCAATTACTCCAAAAAGTTTGGGGCTATGAATATCGTGACGAGCCACATTATGTCCGCCTCTATATTAACTACCTGCGCCAAAAATTAGAAAAAGACCCCGCCAACCCAGTTTATATTTTGACAGAACGCGGCGTAGGCTATCGTTTTGTAGATTTCAAACGCAGTAAAGAATAGAACAAAAATTTTTAACAAAATTTATATACAGCGCTTGCGTTTTTTTAACGCAAGCGTTTTAAATTAAGAGCGTAAGTTCAAACCAACCAAATCAAAAGGAGGCACCTATGTCTAGTATTATTCGTTGGGAACCCGCTCGTGAAATGATGACCCTGCGTGAGGCGATGGACCGTCTCTTTGATGACGCCTTTACTCGTCCACTTAGCCTTAACAATGGCAACTGGTCTGTCCCTGCTGTGGATATGTACCAAACTGATAACGAAGTGGTCGTCAAAGCCGCATTGCCAGGCATCAAGGCTGATGACGTTCAAATCAAT
>JAEURF010000231.1 GCA_016789205.1 Anaerolineales bacterium | reverse complement strand
AGTATAACTTTGAATCGTAAAGTCGTAATCCGCTTAATCATTATAACCATCGGCATCAGTATAGCGTTGGTCTCTATTTTCGCCTATCAACTTGGTTTAGACAATAACCCAGAATTAGGTAAAAGCCGTCTTATTTTGCTTAGCATCGGACTTGTCACCATACTGTTCGGCTCACTTTATTGGATTACACCTATCTTGATTCCAGCATATTTACAAAAGATTATTAACCAACCTGCCAAAACCGAAACAACCCATCCACAGAATAACATTATCCCCATCATTTTATTAATACTCTTATCTATTATTGTTGTTTACGTATACATTTGGGTAACTACCATTGGCAGAATTGAAAAATGGCCCTCAGGCAAAAATTACTACTGGAAATTAACGCAAGCCTTTCAACACGGTCAAACTTATTTACTCGAAGAACCAAACCCAGAATTAGCAAAACTAGAAGACCCCTACGACCATCATCAACGCAAAGGCTTAGAATATTTATGGGATACAACCTACTATGACGGAAAATACTTTTTGTATTGGGGACCCGCTCCCGCAGTCATTGGTGTTTTTGTTTCAGCCATCACATCCAAACCAGTCACCGATACAGGTTTAGTCTTTTCATTTGTCATTGGAATAGCTTTGTTTTCCGCTTTATTGCTGTATGAAATATATAAAAAGTTTCAAATCCCCACACGGGTGTTTTGGGGTGGCATACTCGCTTCCATGATAAACGTTCCATTGATTTGGTTGCTCACTCGCCCCACATTTTATGAAGTCTCTATTTCTGGCGGACAATTTTTCTTAATGGCAGGATTCTACTTTTTGTTTTTAGGATTTCGCAACCCGCACATTAATCTTGGCTGGTTATTCGCTTCTTCCCTGACCTTCGGCTTGAGCGGTGCTACCCGAATCAATTTACTACCTGCAATCATTATTCTCACAGCAATAATTTTATTAAGAATTTATCTTCTCAATCGTAGAAATTTTTCTCAATCAATTTCAGCCTTTACCGCATTTTTAATTCCACTTGTAATCATTGCGCTCTCTCTATGCTGGTACAACTACATTCGCTTCGGCTCTATCTTTGAATTTGGACATCGCTATCAACTCACAGGTCCAGCCCTCACAGCAGATTATAAAGATATTAGTTCACTAAATTATGTTCTCCCCAATACTTATACATATTTATTTCGATTGCCAAACTTAAGCGCAGATTTCCCTTTTCTTACAGTCCCATGGATTAAACAAAACATGTGGACCTTCTTCATCCGCTTGCCAGAGCATTATTACTACACCGAACCTGTGGCAGGGATATTATTTATCATTCCAATCATTGGGTTTACAGCGTTGCTTTTATTAAGGCTATTCTGGCTGATGATTAATGGTGATATTTCTGTAAATTCTCTGAAAGAGAATAATCCATCTAGTTTATTTTCATGGTTCGGCTTTTCTTTGCTTATATATGTTTTCACTCAACTGTTTATCTTGTTAATTTTTATTAGTTCTGCCATGCGTTATTTAGTGGACATTTCTCCAACCTTAATCGTACTTTCTACAATGTTTGTTGGATACTATGTCAGAGCCATAGACTCAAATCCAATTTTGGCGAGAGTTATTGCTTCTCTATGGGTATTTGTTTCATTTTTGACTGTGATTTCAGGTTTTCTCATCGGTTTTACTGGTGATAAAAACAATTTTCTAAACCAAAACCCTGCTGTATATTATCAACTTTTTGAATGGTTTAGCCGATAATGCGAATTTTATATTTTTCATTAGGCTATTCCACTCACGATTATCGCTTTCTCAAAGCCATTTCAGATGGCGGGCATGAGGTTTTCTTTGTTCAACTCGAAGGTAATCAAAGACAAGTCGAATCGCGTTTAGTTCCTGAAAATGTGAATCAAGTGATATGGAAAGGCGGGCGAGAGCCATTCAAGTGGAGTAAGTTAATTTCATTGACTTTAGATTTCAAAAGATTAGTTCAAGAAATCAAACCTGACTTAATTCATGCAGGTCCGATTCAAACTTGTGCTTTTATTGCTATCCTCGCAGGCTTCCGTCCAATTCTGACAATGTCTTGGGGATTTGATTTGATGGATGATGTGCATAAAGGTTTTATTTGGGATTTTGCTACACGTTATACATTGAAACGCTCATCATTTTTTACAAGCGATGCAAATGTGACCAAAGATAAAGCAATTGCGTATGGAATGAATCCTGAAAAAACAATTGTCTTTCCATGGGGAGTGGATTTGGAGCATTTCTCTCAAAAGAAAGAAGAAAAAAATAAAGAAGGTTTTGTTTTATTTTGTAATCGTTCATGGGAAACAAGATATGGAGTTGATGTTTTAGCAAAAGCATTTGTGCAAGTTGCTCAAAAACATGATGATGTGCGTTTGATTCTTTTGAACGGCGGTTCGCAAGGTGCAAAACTTCGTCAAATTTTTCAGCGCGGAGGCGTGGATGAATTTGTCACGTATGGCG
Organism: Anaerolineales bacterium; assembly: GCA_016789205.1. Lineage (GTDB taxonomy): Bacteria > Chloroflexota > Anaerolineae > Anaerolineales > Villigracilaceae > Villigracilis. Next base: position 532 of record JAEURF010000231.1, on the reverse strand, counting down.
GACAAATTTCACAAAATGATTTGCCGCGTTGGTATCATATGGCAGATTTATACATCTCGCCTTCGCATGTGGATGGTTCATCTGTTTCGTTGATGGAAGCGTTGGCTTGCGGGCTTCCATGTTTAGTTTCAGATATTCCCGCGAATAAAGAATGGGTATCTGAAAATGACAACGGTTGGCTATTTAAAGATGGTGACTCGAATCATCTTGCGGAAAAAATTTTAATGGCGATGAATCAGCGAGAGAAACTGTATCAGATGGGGCAAGCAGGACGAAGGTCAGCAGAGAAGCGTGCGGATTGGAAAAAGAATGCTGAAGCGTTGATGAATGTCTACATGTCATTGCGAGCCGAAGGCGAAGCAATCTTAAAATAACGGGAGATTGCTTCGTCGTAAAGAACACTCCTCGCAACGACATCAAAAAGGAAAATTATGTTATCTAAAAAAGATTTATTAAATGGATTTTCAAAAATAAAAATCAAAAGCGATACGATTGTTGTGCATACGTCGTATAAATCATTGGGCGGTGTGGA
>JAEURF010000230.1 GCA_016789205.1 Anaerolineales bacterium | reverse complement strand
AATTCTGCGCGTGCCAATCAAAAAATATTTAGATGAAGCACAAGAAAAAACTGGGCAAGAATTATTTAAGTACTTCTACCAACCCTAAACTACTCTATCGCCACAACCCCTGCGCAACGCGGGCTATCTATACACCCGTAATACATTTTCCCGGAAGTCCCACCATTTCGATGAATCCGCAACACCATCATCTTGCCACAGGTTGGGCAATTCGGTACCGTGTCTGTATGTTGGTCAAAAGCAAAAGCCGGCGCAGTCTTGCCTATCTTCGTCACAGCAATCTGAAATAAGGCAATCACATCAGCGTGCTCATATTTTTCAACAGAGGGAATATGCACCAACGGAATTCCCGCATCCGTAAACAACTCTTCCATAAACTTATCAGCTTCGCGAATACCTTCTTTAGCAATCGGTTTCACAATCTCCACCCCAAAGGCAGGCTTCATGCTCTTCAAATCACACAGCAAAAAATCTACATGCTTACGAAAAATCTTATTAAAGAAATGCACATTTTCGTTCGGGCGGACAATATAAAAGACATCACTCAACGCCACTTTCGGCGAAATCACATAACGGCTTGCCATCATTTCAGTCAACACACGAAAAAGAGCCAATTCCGTCTTTGATAGGAATGGCTCTCGCAAGCGATAGGGCAAACGCCCATTATCCGCCTTTTTCTCTGTCATGGACGGATATTATAAGAGAGGATACCAACTTAGTACAGGATTAAAAAGAGATTAAGTTCCGCTTCGCACTTGATTTCGGCTTGATACAACAAATGAAAAACCTCATTGCCTGATGCTATATCCAATCAAACGCGCCCGAAGCCATGCTCCCCAGCTATAATCAGCATCTGAACCTGAAAATACCTTTAAGATAAAGATGCCACTTCTTCCATATAAATTTTTAGGAATGTCAAAAGACAATTTTGTGGTTTTACCATCCAAATATTCAGTGACTTCTCCAATTGGAATTTGTTCACTCTCAAATGACTGTGCAAAAAATACCTGAAACTCAATATCATAGGGCAGAGGCAAATCTTCATTATCAGGAAAAACATGCCCTACTTCTGCTTCAAACCTATCTCCAACTTGCAATCGAATATTTGATAAATCGTAATACCCATTCACATAACTGGCAGGACGCTTCGCGTGAGTAAATACCAACAGCACCTGTTTATGAATAGAATCATCTTCAATAGGTGGAGAACTTATCCAACCAATATAGGCTTCATCTGCGCCATCCATCACTGCTTGATAAGAGGGATAATCCGGATCAGGACTCTTCAAAAACGGATAACCATTTGTAGTTCCCTCAAAAAATAATCCTGCGTAATTAATAGTTTGCCAATACGCTTTATCCGCATTCATCACAAAATCATACAAAACAATCGGCGGTCGTGGAGTAAATGTTGGGGCGACTGTATTTGTACTTGTCACTTCAATCGTTGGGGTGAGCAAATCTACTGTTGGAATGAGCGTTATTGTTTCACTAGGTAAAGGAATATCAGTTGGAATTTCGGTAGGTGGAGCAATCTCAGTTGGAGTGAACAATGCAGGTAAAAAAGTAACGCCAGCAACAATTATTAAAGCTGTAATGACAACAACACTTGTAATGCCACCCATAATGATAAATCTTCTGATACTCGTAGATTTTAAAGATGAAACGTTATTCGGCACAGGTAAATTTGCCAACACATCCAAATTACGTTTTGTTACTTGCAAACCTGGTTTATCGCCAATTGCCTTACGAATATTCAAAGCCTGATTCAGCAATTCACTTGCTTGCACTTTCGAACCCATACACATTGCGCGGCTACCGAGTTGATGAAAGACATAACCTTCCAAAAATTTGTCTTTCAAGGCACTTGCCGCCATGCGTAGTAAATTCAAAATCTTTAACCAGCCTTCCCACTTCTTTTTCAGCGCATAAATTTGCTCAAGCCTGTGCCCAATCATCACAACATGCTTCCATTGTTTTTTTTCACCCGCGCGTTGAATTAAATAAAACAATGTACTAGCAACTTGGTCAACCAACATATCTTGTGGTGCTGTTTGTAGCCAATTAGAAAAATGATTCATCAAAGCATCTTCCCAGTTTGATAAATCCCACATGCGGACTAAGGACGCAACCGCTTCGCCATTTAGACTGAAACTTGCTCCTTGAGCTTCAACAAATCCTTGCGCCAACAGAGGTCTCATATCGGAATCAAAATTTAATGAGCCTGCTAATTTTTGTAAATGCTCACGTGTGAGTGCAAATCCGCCTGCCACTGCTAATAGACTTAATATCTTCTTTTGGGTTTCATTTGATTTTTGAAGTGTTGCTTCTAAAACCGGTGACTGGGTGCGAGTCTTCGTAAGCATAGCCAATGCTTGAGGGATGCTGATTCCGTCTTCCCGAATCATCGAGGCGGTTTGTAATATCCGCAGGGGATGATGAAGAAGTATCTTACAAATCTGCACGGCAGATTCTTTTTCATCATCTTTAATAGCACGACCTAACTCGCGTTCAAATAATTGCAGAGCATCATTTTCAGGCAAACCATCTAAACCAACGACTTGACCTTCGCCCCACAAACTTCGTTCATCAGATGAAAAAATAAAAGTGCTGTCTGGAATAGCATCTAAAAGAAAAGCTGTATCTTCACGTTTGAGCGTGAGGTCATCTAAGATGATGAGGGCTTGAATTTTTTTGAGGTCTTCGCGCAATTGGGCATCGGTTGGTTTTTGATTTTGATTGCTGGTATAGAATGTATCAAAAATCAATTGAAGCAAATCACCGCGTTCTTCCCCTTTTGCAATGATATAAACGACGCCATCTGGAAGTTTTGTTGTTTCATCAAGATGTGCGACTTGGCGTAAAACAGAAGTTTTCCCAATCCCATTTTCTCCAAACAAAGTGACGGGCATGGAGTTTGTAATAGCATTTTTTATATTTTGAATTTCAGTAGTTCGGCTTAATAAATTAGGAAACGCACGTGGGCGTAAATTGACCGGGCGAGCGCGTGATTCGAATATA
>JAEURF010000022.1 GCA_016789205.1 Anaerolineales bacterium | reverse complement strand
GTTTTGAAATTGTGATTGACCGTGTGCGCGAAACACGTTCTTATCGAATTGCATTGAGCGCGAATGACCTAAAAAAAATTGAGAAGATTGAGAAAACCCTTGCAGATTGCTCATTACAAATATTTGAACATCACCAGTCTAAGACTGAAAAAGCAATTATTGGTTCATGGAAAACGATTGGCTCACCAAAAAATCATGAAAAATTTACACTTTTGATGTTGAAAGATAAAGATGTAAAAGAGTTTGATTATTAAAAACAAAAGGCTCTCCAATGGAGAGCCTTTTGTTTATTTTGTTTCTTCGGTTTCTGATTTTTCGGTTTCTTCTTCTTTATTGCCTAAACCTTCACGAAAAGATTTAATGCTTCTTCCTAATTCGCTAGCAATTTTTCCAATGCGACCAGGACCAAAAAGCAAAATGACAATAACGAGAATGATAATCCACTCTGAACCGCGCGGTAAGCCAAACATACTACACTCCTTGATTAATTTTCAATTTGAATCGTACCATGAGTCAATGAAAAAATGGTTAGAGATTCTGTTATTGTAAAAACTTAGCCACAAAGTTCACAGAGACCTCTGAGAAAACCTCTTAAAAATCTCTGTGAACTCTGTGATTAGAAAATTACAACTCGCGTCGAGAAAAGAGGCCCTCAAGGAAGCGTAAGGCACGACGAGCCAATGAACGTAAGCGGGCAAAGAAGCGATATTGTTCTGGATGAACATTTCTTTTAGAAGGTACAGGTCCTGTCCATTCGACAACCAGAGCGCCCCATGTCAGTCCGCCGCCAAAGCCGACGAAGACAATTTTATCGCCGTTTTTTATCATGCCTTTTTCTATCGCTTCAACTGTAGCGATTGGAATGGAAGCGGTAGATGTATTTCCATATCGGTCAACATTGATAACAAATTTATCTAAGGGCATTTTGAGGTATTTTGCGGCAGTTTCAATGATGCGATAATTGGCTTGATGTGGAACAATCCATTGAATATCGTCTGTAGTCATGCCTGCTTTGTCTAAGGCTTCTTTTGCGGCTTGCCCCATGACACGCGTTGCAAATCGAAATACAGCTTTGCCATCCATTTGAACATAGTGCTTATTCTCATGAATGGTTGATTCACTGGCAGGGAAACGCGAGCCGCCGCCCGGTAGAATTAAAGTATCTGCACCAGAGCCGTCAGAGCGCATCACAGCGGATAATAAACCACCCGGTTTATCACTGGCTTGCAATACAAAAGCACCAGCACCATCCCCAAATAAAATACAGGTACTACGGTCTTTCCAATTAATAAAACGTGACAATGTTTCTGTACCAATTACTAAAGCATTTTTTATTGAGCCACTCCGAATTGATTGTGCCGCCATATTGGTTGCATAAATAAAACCTGTGCAAACGCCTTGTAAGTCAAATGCACCGGCTTTGGTCGCGCCAATTTGGTCTTGGATTAAACAGGCTGTAGGGGGCCAAATATATTCAGGGGAAGAACTGGTGCAGATGATTAAGTCAATTTCGGTAGGCGCAAGGTTTGCAACTTGCAGAGCTTTAATTGCCGCATCAATCCCTAACGTAGATGGGAATTGGTCTTCACGGGCAATATGCCTTTCATGGATGCCTGTGCGAGCACGAATCCATTCATCGTTTGTATCCACCATTTTAGAAATATCGTCATTTGTTAATATAGGCTCTGGGATTGATACACCCCAGCCCGTGATATGCGCGTAAGGCATTCTTTCTCCTTTATTGATAGCGGCTGAGAATCAAAGTTGCGTTGTGACCGCCAAAGCCAAATGAATTAGACATGATTGCATCCACTTTCGCTTTGCGTGATTGATTGGGTACATAATCTAAATCACAGACTGGGTCAGGCGTTTCGTAATTAATGGTAGCGGGGATAATACCGTTTTGAATGACCATTGCGCCAACAATCGCTTCTACCGCGCCCGATGCACCGAGCAAATGCCCGGTCATTGATTTTGTAGACGAAACAGGAATGTTATACGCCTGTTCCCCAAAAACGGTTTTGATGGCAGCCGTTTCACTTTTGTCATTCAGTTGTGTAGATGTACCATGTGCATTGATATATTGAATATCGGTTGGTTTGAAATTTGCATCTTCCAATGCCCACTTCATAGAAAGTGCAGCACCTGCGCCATTATCTGCTGGCGCAGAGATGTGATGCGCATCGTCTGATGTGCCATAACCGGCAAATTCGCAAATGATATTTGCACTACGTGCTTGGGCATGCTCCAATGATTCTAAAATCATAATGCCCGCGCCTTCACCCATCATAAAACCATCACGGTTTTTATCAAATGGGCGGGAAGCATGAAGATAATCATCATTGCCGGTGGATAAAGCAGTCATGCTGTTCATGCCAGCAAAAGCCAGTGAATTAATTGCCGCCTCAGATGCACCTGCAATCATCACATCTGCCGCGCCACGTCGAATCGTCTCTACTGCTTCACCCAAAGCATTTGTGCCAGTTGCACACGCCGTCGCCATAGACATATTCGGTCCGCGTGCGCCGATGCGAATAGCAAGGTTACCTGCCGCGCTATCAGGTATCATCATCGGAATTAAAAATGGGCTCACTCGGTCTGGTCCGCGTTGTTTCATTAATTCATATTGCTCAATAATGATATTAATGCCCCCAATCCCAGAGCCAATAAAAATACCCACACGGTCACGATTTGATTCATCAATTTTCAAGCCAGAATGTTCTAAAGCTTCATGCGCGGCGGCAAGCCCAAGTTGAGTAAAACGGTCTAACTTGCGGGCTTCTTTCACGCCAAATACTGCTACCCCATCAAAGTTTTTTACTTCAGCGGCAAATTTCGTTTTGTGATTGCTTGCGTCAAATTGCGTAATCAGACCAGCACCAGATTTCCCCGCTAGTAAAGCATCCCAAGTATCCTTTACATTATTGCCAACAGGGCTAATACAGCCCATACCTGTTATCACTACTCGTTTTCTCATTAATAAAAATCTCCTTCGTAAAAACAATCCTTTGTTTATAACCCGCATTTTGACTGTTAGACACGCTAATCTATTGCAGTTTATTTAAGGCGGAATAGGCTTGTTGAATGTGTAAACGGTCATGTTCTGCCATAAAACCAGTCACTTCAAGGAAATTGGTAGGACCAAAAATTGCGTGACGTGCTTTTTGCATCCATGCTTCATCAGGGGTACTATCCAAAAAGCTAAAGGTTTCGCGTCGCGTGGTATTAAATTCTTTCAAGGCAGTTATTCCATTTTCATGCATGTAATCTCGTTGGCTTGCCCATACGCCAGTATCAGGTCTTGGAATAAATGGTTCTTCTTTTTCGTTAAATAATTTTAATTGCATGTGATGAATTTCGCGCTCGGTATCGCGTAGGTGACAAATTAATTCTGTTAATGTCCAATCATTGTCAGAAGGTTTGAGAGACCATAATTCAGGTTCTATATTTTTTAACATACCGTTTAATACCGCAGGCGTAGCAGACATGATTGCTGAAACTGATTCTTTGGATTTGAAATCTGGAGTCAAAGATGTAAGGTCTAGCGACTCAAGCCAGAGGCGTAAATCAGATAATGACCCAGCAGAATCCGCTTCACCCGTAGACGTGGAGGCGGGTTCTACATCTACGAGAAAAGTTTTTAGCCCGAGCCTTTTTGCAGGAATGATGTCTCTATCCATATCATTGCCAACCATGAGGACGGGGCTATCACTCCAGCCCATGCGACCTAAGACTTCTGCATAATAAGCGGAATGTGTTTTTGAAAAATGAAAATTTTCGTATGTGGAAACAATTTCAAATTGACTTGGTTCAAAGCCAGCCCAACGCAAACGGTGATGTGTGGCTTTGGTTGGCAAAAGCGGGTCGGTTGCAATGGCAATGCGAAAACCTTGCGCAAGTGCCCATTCAACAAATGGTTTTGCTTCGGGTTTTGGTGAGGTTAAGTTTTGCAGGGTTGGAAAAACATTATCGTAAAAATTTTCAATAGCGGAATCAAGTTTGCCCCGCTCAACATCAATTTGTGGATAAAACTCTTCATCAAACACTTCTTTAAGTGTTTTAGAAAAATCTTTACTTTCGTTCATTTTTTGAGTGCCTGCAATTAATGCGCGAAACATGAGTGTTGGCGTAATTTGCGGGGCGAGTTCATTTGCCAGTGCTTGAAAGTAAGCTGGGACAAAACTTTGTAAATTTGTATTGAGGAGAGTATCGTCTAAATCAAGAAGCAGAGTTAATGTCATATTGGAGTGCGTCGCGCTCTCATTTCACTAGTTATTAATAACATTGGTAAGTCGCTTTACAAGGTTTTCCTAACCCATCAGCGCAACGCACACAAAGTGTACGTTTATTCTTTCACTTCAAATTTGAATGGCAAAGCGTGGCATTCTCCGCAACCAATTTGTGGCTCAGCCACGCCACGTTTTGTTTTTTCACAAAAAGCACTAACTTGTACGCGCTTTTGAAAAAGAAAGGCAAGCGGGCGGGCAACGACAACATTTAATTGCAGATGTGTACAAGAATTGGCGCGGGCAATTTCAGGCACAGGGCAGGTTTTGCATAAATCAGGCGACCATGTTTGCCCTTGTGTCTTTAATAAACGGCATTCTTCCAGATTTTTGCCGCGAAAATAATCACCATAAAAATGCGGGCATTCGCGCCCGGCGGGTGTCTTCATTTTTTATCCTTTGGAGTGCAAGAGCTTGCTCTTGCAAATACGCCAGCAAGCTGGCTTTCTCCATATTTTATACGCGAGTGACGTATTCGCCTGTGCGCGTGTCAACCCGAATCGTGTCACCAACATTGACGAAGTTTGGACATTGTACAACCACACCAGTTTCAGTAGTCACTTTTTTGGTAACGCCGGTAGCTGTATCACCGCGAATCGCCATGTCGGCTTGTACAACTTTCAAATCTACAGAAGTTGGCATTTCAATGTCAATGGCTTCGCCTTTGTAAAAAGTAAGTTTAACTTCCATGCCTTCTGTGAGAAATTGCGCGCTTTCACCCAATGATTCTTTCTTGATGGCAGGCTGTTCAAAAGTTTGATTATCCATAAAGTAGTACATGTCACCATCATTATATAGATATGAAACATTGGCGAAGTCGAGGCTTACATCTTGCACAGACAAGCCGGAGTTAAAAGTTCGTTCAATGTTGGCACCTGTTAACAAATTACGGGCTTTGACACGAATGGTGGCATTGCCACGCCCTGTTTTGTTATGGCTGTAATCCAGCACTTTATAAAGATTGCCGTCTAGTTCAAAAGTAACCCCTTTGCGAAGTTCGTTTACATCTATCATGCGATTTTCTTTCCTTGATTAATTTTATAAGCGGGCGGATTATACCAACGAGTTGTGAATCATGGCTAGGCTAAAGAAAACTCCCCGATTTTTGTAAATCGGGGAGTTCAAACTTTCTACAGGTATCGCTTAGTAACCAGTACTGGATACATCATTAGACGGGCGCCATTGCGACCATTTATCGGTTGCGGGGTCAATGGTCATGTTGCTGGCACCCCCACCTTGCCAGAATACTTGGAAGATGTTGGCATCGCCATCACGCATGGAAGTAAAGGCGAGATTTGTGCCGCCACAATCCCAAGTTGGACCTGAGTCAATGCCTTCGTAATCAGTCACACGGTATTCCTTGTTCTCGTTGAAATCATAACTGTAGATATCAAGGTTGCCGTTGCGCTCAGATTGATAAGCAATTCTATCGCCTTCTGGTGACCAAACAGGATTGTTCGTCTTACCATCTACTGTGATGCGTTCAATTTCACCAGTCTCCAAATCAATGACATACAAATCTGTGGCACCATCTTCATTTGAGAGGAAGGCAATTTGTTTGCCATTCGGAGACCAAGCTGGGAAGGTCTCATTCGTTGGCGAATCTGTTAACTGAGTTTCTGTACCCGTTTCAACATTGAGCACATACAAATCCCAATTATTGTTGCGGTTGCTTTGGAAGACCAAGAACTTCAAATCTGGTGAGTAGAATGGGTTGATATCATCTGCCGGGTCACTGGTAATTTGAGTCTCTTTGCCGGTTAGCTGGTCAATTGTGAACAAGTCGAAGCGACCATTTCTATCACTTTGGAAGACGATTGTTTGCGAATCTGGTCCATACATTGGATTCGTGTTATTCAACTGTGAATTTGTCAGACGAATCGCTTCGCCACTACCTGTCAAATCTGTGTAATAGAGTTCGACATTTCCATCACGGTTGCTTTGGAAGACAACCCAAGAGTCATTTGGTGCGCGGCTCGGTCGGCTGTCCACTGCTCCATCTTTAGATAAATTGTACAATTTGAAGTCAGCTTGACCCTCAATGCCGTCGAGGCGGTAAACTTCCAAATTATCATCACGGAAAGTATGGAAGACGAGGCATTCAATACAAGGCTGTCCTTGAGCAGGCGCAACCACCAAGCTTTCAAGACAATTTGTGAGCGCCGCAATAGAAGTTACATTATTAGCGTTTGTAATTGTAAGAACCAACTGTGTAGATGCGCCTGCACTGACGACTAAATTAAGCGTACCGCCTGCATTCAATTGGAAAGGTGCGGTTTGTATAACATTTCCAGCGGCATCGCTGATGGTGTAAACGAAAGCCACAGGCATATTGCCACCATTGTTGGTGATATTAAATTTAGCAGAGTTTCCAGTTTTTACACAAACGCCAGTTGCTGTTAAGGAAGGTTGAGGCGGTGGGGCTACACAGGTAGTCATATTTGCTTGTGCAGATAAGCCCGGGTCTTGTGGGCTAGATAATGAGTAGGACGTAGAAGTTCCACTCACCGTAATCGTTGTACTTTGCCCTGATACCAATTGGAATGTAGCAGCTTGTACAACAGCACCACTTGCATCTGTGACCTCATAATCATATGGGAAGGTCATGTCGCCACCAGTATTTGTAATCACAAATGTAGCCACACCGGCATTTGATGTACATGCACCGGACGCTGAAAGCAATGGTGAATTAAGTACAATACCACCACACGTCGTCATATCGGCTTTCGCAGTCAATGCCGCATCATTCGGGCTAGCGAATGTATAAGAGGCAGACTTTCCGTTTATCGTAATCGTCGTACTATCCCCTGCTTTCAGTTGGAATGTACCTTTTTGCACACTAGAACCGCTTGCATCTGTAATTTCGTAATCATACAGAGTTGTCATATCCCCACCGTTATTCTTGACAACAAATGTTGCCACACCGGATTTAGATGTACAAGCGCCACTGACTGATAAATCAGGCTGTTTAACAATCGGAACGCATTTGGTCATGTCAGCGGATGTATTCAAGGCATTGTCATTCGGGCTTGAGAAATTGTAAGATGAAGAAGAACCGTTGACAGTAATTGTTATGCTATCACCTGCTTTTAATTGGAAGCTACCGCTTTGGACTGGGCTTCCACCATCATCTGTAATTTCATACGTATATGAAGCAGGCATATCGCCGCCAGTATTTGTAATCACAAACTTGGCTGTAGCAGGGTTTGAACTTGTACATTCGCCAGCTATAGAGAGAACTGGTGGGGTTACAGGTGTGTTTGTCGGTGTTGATGTGGGTGTATTGGTTGGTGTTGCTGTCAATGTGGCTGTAGACGCAGGTGTATTGGTTGGCGGTACTTTAATGCACGAGCCAGTCACTTTGAGTGTAACAGACGCAAGTTTCGTTGTGTTGTATGTAACTGTCATCGTGCCATTACCAGCACCCGGAAGTGAAACACTATCACCAGGTCCAAGGTTTAGTGAGCCGCCATCATTATTACCAGCGGGGTCAGAATAACTGTATTCGCCATCGCTCACTGAACCAGAAACATTGGTAATCACAAATGTTGCGGATAAATCAGGGTTGCAATAGACTTCAAGGTCTAGTTGACCATCTACAATAACTTCTGTTGGTCTCGGTGTAAAAGTTAAACTTGCAGTTGGTGTAATGCTCGCCGTGTTTGTTGGCACAGGAGTCTTACTAGAAGTAACAGTGGGGGAAGGACCCGCTGTAATCGTTGATGTAGGTGTAAGTGACGAAGTAGGAGTCCGGGTAGGGCGAGGCGTTCTTGTCGAAGTTGCCGTTGGTGAAGGACCTGGTGTAATTGTAGATGTAGGTGTTCTGGTGAGCGTCGCGGTCCGTGTTGCAGTAGGAGTCCTTGTGTTTGTTGCTGTCGGTGAAGGACCAGGTGTAATCGTAGAAGTTGGCGTGCTTGTAAGAGTAGGTGTTCTAGTAACCGTTGGGGTTCGCGTTTGGGTTGCTGTATTTGTTGGTAACGGAGTAATTGTAGGTGGAATCGGAATACATGTACCTGTAGCTTCCAGATTTACCACTTGAAGTTGCGATGTAGAATAAGTAACAGTTACAGTGGCATTTCCTGCTGCTGAAATTCTTTCTCTTTCTTTATTACCCAAATTCAAAGTGAAAGTTTGTGAACCTCCACCTGGCTCAGAAACAGTATAAGAACCACCTACAAGGGCTCCACCATTATTCGTAATTGTGAATGTTGCTGTTAAATCATTATTACAGGCAACCCCTAAGCCAATATAAGGGTCATCTGCCGCGCTCCTAGCAACAGGAGTAATTAGTGTAGCGGTTGGCGTGATGGTAGGGGTTTCCGTCGGCGTTTCAATCACAGTGGGAGTAGCATTAGCATCCGGAGTTTCAGTAGGGGTCAAATTTGGATCTGGGGTTTCAGTTGCAACCACAAGATTAGGGTCTGGTGTATCCGTCAGAAGCTCAGGCGTCGCAGTTGCAACCACCGATTCCGTCGATGTAGCTTCTACCGAAACCTCAGTTGGGTCTGGAGGTAGCACGGCTTCCTCTGTGGGTGGTGACACTTCTTCTGTAGGTGGCGGTGCTTCCTCTGTAGGCGGAGGTGCTTCTTCAGTTTGCTCACCTTCCCCACCAGTGCCTGAGAGAAAATCACCAGGTGCACATGCCGCTAGTAAAAGTGACAAAATCACTACTAGCGAAAAAATTTTCAACCATATAGAATAATTCTGTTTTTGCATAGGACCTCTACTCGTTTAAATTAGACGATTTCAAATTGCTCTTAATTCATAGTGTTAGTGGCAAAATTCAGTAAAAAAGGGTTGCCAAAATTCTAAAACCATACCAAATAATTCCTGCATTATATTCCCTAACCCTTAAAAGTACGCTAGAATAATATAAACTTGCAATTGAAAGATATTCAGATTTGCACTACACTAAAACCCACAAACCAAAATCAAATCAATTTGCAACCCATTAAACGAGGAAATATGATGAAAAAATATCTCACTTTTGTAATGCTGACTCTCCTAATTCTAATCACAGCCTGCCAACCTAAACAAGACGCTTCTGACTCTACACCCACACCTGATTCAACCACCCAAGCAGATTCTACGCCTGAAGCGGGCAAACCCATCGCTATAAATAAAAACATCCTTCTTGACCCCGCCGTCACAGAAGATGCAGATTCGTTAATAGTGAGTGGCTATCTTTATGAAGGTTTAGTCCGTTTAGATGAAAGCGGAAATATTCAGCCGGGCATCGCTACTTCATGGGTCATTTCAGACGACCAACTTGATTACATCTTTGAAATTCGTCCCAACGCCACATTCAGTGATGGCACACCCATCACCACAGATATTATCGTAGATAACTTCAACCGCTGGTTTGACCCGCAAAGTCCATTGCATGGAAGTGGCAACTACCCCACTTGGTTGAGCAAATTCCTTGCATTTAATGGTGAGCGCGATGCAGATGACCGTGCAAAATCATTGGTAGATGGTATTCAAAAAGTTGATATTAACACCGTGTTGATTCATCTTAACCGCCCAGTACCGGAATTGCTTGAATACATTGCACATCCCGCTTTTGCCATCCTCCATCCAGATTCATTATCTACTGCTGGGTATGGCACAAGTGACAGCACGATTATTTCTAGTGGTATGTATGTTGTCACAAGTTGGACAGATTCAGGGTTAACCCTTAGCCCAAATCCAAGTTATTGGAATCCGGTAACGGGAAACCTTGAATTTACTTGGAAATAAAAAAGAAAACAAAAGAGTGCGGGCTAAAACCCGTGCTCTTTTTGTTTTAATGACCAGCTTCTGAATCTGGGTCATCGTGCAATAATTGAACAGCATGAGATAAAACGGGAAAAATAAATCCTAAATTTTCTACAGCACCTTTTGGACTACCCGGCAAATTGATAATTAATGTCTTTCCACGTATACCGGCGACTGCACGCGAAAGCATGGCATGTTTTGTCTTTTTCAAACTTTCGGCACGCATGAATTCCGCTAAACCTGGTGCATCTTTTTGAATGACGGCTTTGGTGGCTTCGGGAGCAACATCTCGCGGGGCAAAGCCTGTACTGCCGGTAGTTAATATGATGTCAAAATCGCGGCTATCTGCCCATTGGATTAATGTGTCGCGGATAATGGATTCTTCATCGGGTAAGATAATGCTTCGGGTGACTGAGCAGTTTTCCCCTTGAATAAATGAAGCGAGTGCAGGTCCAGATTCATCTGCGCGCTCGCCGCGAGATGAACGATCAGATAAGGTCAAAATTCCAAAGCGAAGTTTCATCTAAAAATCTTTTGTAAAAACAAGGTCTTCTTTCATTTCTTGCCAATTTTGTTTTTTATAAAATTGTATTGCATCTTCATTGTTAGCAAATACCATTAAAAGCGCTCTGATACAGCCTTTGGCTTGTAATCTTTTTTCAATTTCATCAAGTAAACGATTGCCAACTTTTTGACGCCGAAATTTTTTATTAACCGCAAGGTGATAAATAATGCCGCGCCGCCCATCAAACCCACCGATGACCGTGCCGATAATTTGATGATTTGATTCGGCTACCAAAAACAAATCGGGGTCGCGTTGTAATTTCTTTTTTATTTCTTCAGGTGTATCTGAGCGCCCGACGTTCATTCCCACTTCAATTTCTTTCCATAAATTCAAAACGCGCTCGTAATCTTCTTCAAAAGAAAATTCGCGGATGTGAAAAATATTCATGTAGCAATAGTTTGTTTCAAAAGGCTGATGAGGTCATCGGGCATGTAAGGTTTCATCAAAAAACCATTGGCGCCACGATTCATACATTCTTCTTCGACACTCGCCCCAGACGACATAATGACACGGACGTTGCGCGTCTCGTCGTGACTGCGAATTTCATCTAAAACATCTAACCCATTTTGAGCGCCTAAATGGAAATCTAACAAAAGTACGACTGGTTTTTCTTTTTTGACCTCTTCAAGGACATTACTGTCCGCATGAATGGCGACGACTTCAAAGCCTTCCATTTTGAGAAGGGTTTTCAATAATGAAACCATTGTGGTGTCATCTTCTGCGAGCAGTATTTTTTTGTTTGACATTCTTTTTCGCCTTTGTTTCTTTTTTCTTTTTCGCAACAGGCTTCTTTTTTGATCTCTTGATTTTCTTTGCTGGCTCCAATGCGGCTTTGATGACGTCATCTACTGTGTTGACAAAAACAAACTTCATGGTCTTACGAATTTCATCCGGCACATCATCTATATCTTGTTGATTTTGTTTCGGTAAAATGACCGTGTTTATTCCGCTACGATGTGCGGCGAGGACTTTTTCTTTGACACCACCAATTGCCAAAACTTGACCTCGTAAGGTAATTTCGCCGGTCATACCCAATTGAGGTTTTACTTTTCTGCCAGATGCCAAAGAAACCAAAGAGGTCGCAATGGTTACACCAGCGGAAGGTCCGTCTTTTGGTGTGGCACCGGAGGGGACATGCATGTGAATTTCAAATTTTTCAAAAAACTCATGTGAGATTTTTAATTTATCGGCGCGAGAGCGGACGTAAGATAATGCCGCACGTGCAGACTCTTGCATAACCGTACCAATTGAGCCGGTGATTTGAAATCCGCGACCGCCGGGCATAGCCGTTGATTCAATCAGCAATAAATCGCCACCGAAGGATGTCCATGCCAAACCGGGCACGACGCCCGGGATTGAAGTACGTTTGTTTAATTCTTCTGGTCCAAGGAAAATTGGATGGTCTAAAAATTCTTCAACCAATTTCGGTGTGATTGTAAATTTCTTTGCTTTTCGTTCAGCAATTTTTGTAGCGGCTTTACGGCAAACTGCACCAATTTTTCTTTCTAAATTTCGCACGCCAGCTTCACGCGTATATTGACGAATGATTAATCGCAAGGCATCATCATTAAATTTAATTTCTCTTTCGCGCAAACTATTTTCACGAATCTGGCGCGGAATTAAATATCCCCGTGCAATTGCCATTTTTTCATTTTCGGTATAACCTGAAAGATAAATTACTTCCATGCGGTCACGTAA
>JAEURF010000229.1 GCA_016789205.1 Anaerolineales bacterium | reverse complement strand
TGATTGACAGTAATATTTCTAGCAATTCCGTAAGGCGCAGTATTGATATGGACTCAATTAGCGAAAATGTTGTCGTTAGCAACAACCTACTTGATAAACCTATTCACTACGATGAAGAAGATGAAGGATTAACTTTGATAAATAACCGAGTAATTGGCGTAAATCCATAAGTACGATAATAAGCCATGCCAACCGTTCAACTCTTCATCACCTGCCTAACCGATTCATTCTTCCCACAAACTGGTCAAGCCGTCGTAGACATTTTCCATCGCCTCGGCATTGACGTGGAATTTGCACACGAACAAACTTGTTGCGGACAACCTCAGTTCAATGCGGGATTAAGAAAAGATGCGCGTGCCGTTGCAGAGCATACAATTAAAGTTTTTGAAAATACAAAAGGGGATATCGTCACGCCGTCTGGTTCATGCGCTCATCATTTTAGACATGGCTATTTAGAATTATTTGAAGGTGATACTGTCTGGCTTCCACGAGCAAAGGCATTAGCAAATAGAGTTTATGAATTCACAGAATATCTTGTAGACAAATTAAATGTCACCGACCTTGGCGCAAGATGGGATGGAATATTAACTTATCACCCATCTTGTCATACTTTGCGCGGAATGAATATTGATAAACAACCTCGCGCGCTATTACAAAATGTACAAGGTGCAACTTTTATTGAATTACCTAATGCACAAGAATGTTGCGGATTTGGCGGAATCATGTCTGTGGAACATCCCGAACTTTCGGCAGAATGGCTGAAGCGAAAAATAATGAATCTCGAAGAGACTCAGGCATCCACGTTAGTAGTTACTGATGCGGGTTGTCTCATGCACATCTTAGGTGGATTGAAGCGTCAGAAAAAGAATCAACGCGTAGTGCATATCGCGGAAGTATTATCAAATATCACGTAAGCGTGGGTTTAAGATTCGGTCTAATGCGAATCCAAGTAACGCAAAACCAAAGCCAGTAATCAATAACAAAGCCAATGGTTCTAATACCCAATAATAGTGACCTTGTATTAAAGCATTGCTATCATACGCATCGCGTAAAAGTTTTCCCCAAGTAGGAACACTGGGATCACCTAAGCCCATAAGAGCCAAAGATGTTTCAAGAAAAACATAGCCCGGCACAAGCACAACAATTTGTGGAATTAATACTGGAAAAATACGTGGAATAAGGTATTTGAAAATAATTCGCCAATCACTTGCACCATAAGAACGTGCCGCGTCAATATATGATTGTTCTCGAAATTGCACAAAGATAGAGCGATAATTCTTAATCGCACTGCCGAAGATATTAAACAGAATCGTTGCGCCAAGAATCAACCAAATGCTTCTGGAATAAAATGCCGCGACCATAGCTAACACTGGTAGTAATGGAATCACCATATTGATTTCAGTTAATCGTTGAATAAGCGCATCAACCCAACCACCAAACCATGCTCCAATGGCGGCAATGAGCATTGTAGTGAATGAAGTAATTGTCACTGCAAGTAAGCCAAAGGCTAATGCAATTGGCAAGCCCCACATCAATGCCAATGACAAATCACGGCGACGCATATCTGTGCCAGCCCAGCCATAAACTTGTCCGTGAAGTATTACTTTTGATTCGGTGTTGGCATCTTTTTCAAATTGAACAATATCAACACGAATTTGATATTGCCCCGTAAGTGGTTTTAATTCATCAATAGATGTATCACTAAATAAAACTTGTTGTGGATAAAGACTTTTTAACTTTCTTTGTAAAGTTTCATCTTGTGAAACATAATAGGATGTTTTTTGCGTAACAGAAAAAGATGATAAATTGGTTTCTTCGCCAGCAGGGTTGATAAACGTCAAAGACACAAAAGATGGATTTGATTTGTGTTGAGATTCAATAGCGACGACTACATCTTGTGGGAAGCCGCCTGTATATGGATAGTCAAATGTAAATAAAGATTGCTTGACTATCATATCTCCACTTTCGGATATAGAAGTCTCTACCGCTTCTTGATTACGTTCGGAAATAATCAGCGTCGTAGGCAGTTTTTCACGCCGAAACCAATTTGTCCATGCGGGGGGTGCGAGTTTGGGATATTCTGTCCAATCATAATCTTGTGAACGCCATATACGAATGGATTGTTCATAAGACATATTCATGGAAATATAAATTGCACCGGTGACCAGAATCAAAATAATGAAGATTCCACTTATGGCTGATGGATACTTAATAAGTTCGCGGAAAAAGTTTGAAGTGGATAACCAAATTCGTTGTAAAGCAGTTTGCCAACTTTTACGAATATGTTGAGGATTAAATTTAATGTTGGGAAGAGCAAACAACTTGAAGCGAGGAAAGAAGCGCGGCTTTTTATCAACAGATGTTTTTTGAACCGTAGCGTTTTTGGATTGTGAATCAATGTTTAATTTTACGCGCGGGTCAACAAGGGCATAGACGACATCCAAAATGAAAACAGTCAATGCAAGCATGTAAGCATAAATGACTGTAAAACCAACGATGACTGGTGTATCAAATGCTTGCACAGCAGTGAAAAACGCGAGCCCCATACCAGGCCAGCGAAATACCAACTCGAGCAACATGGAACCAGACCAACTGCTGATGAGTAGCAAAGAAAAACTAGTTAACAGATTTGGTAATGCTGGACGTAATAAATAATTTTGTTCTATTTTATATTTCGGTAAACCGCGTGCGCGCGCCATTTCAACATAATCATCTTCGGCATAGATGAGAAAAAATGTGCGCCATGAATATACACTTTGAAAAAAACTGCTTAAGAAAATTGCACCGACGGGTAATATCATGTGACGCAAAACGACCAAAGCAGAACCATATTGTTGCGTAGCAGATGGATCAATTCCATACATGCCACCAGATGGAAGAATTCTTAATTGAAAGGCAAAGAATACGATTAAGAATATTCCATAAAACCACGGCGGTGCTGACGATAACGGCGAAAGCACAACGAAGAATTTATCTAACCAAGTGCCGTATTGACGTGACAGTGTAAGTGCAATGCTGATACT
>JAEURF010000228.1 GCA_016789205.1 Anaerolineales bacterium | reverse complement strand
GCCAAAGCGCAAGCCGCATTAGAAGCCGTCGGCTTGAAAGACCGTATGAAGCATCGCCCGTATGAATTATCAGGTGGTCAACAACAACGCGTGGCAATTGCGCGTGCGCTGGTTAATAACCCTGCCATCATTATGGCTGATGAGCCAACTGGAAATTTAGATTCTAAAGTTGGTAAAGAAATTATGACCTTGTTATTAAACCTCAACAAAGAACGCGGAACTACTTTAATTATAGTAACGCATGACCCGAACATTGCAGAACAAACCCAACGCGTGATTCGTTTGCGTGATGGCGAGTTAGACCCTGATTATGATGTCAAGACAGGCAGGAAGAAATGACTTTTACACAAGCCTTATTAGAAGCCTTAGAAAGTTTGAACGGCAATAAAATGCGTTCAGGCTTAACTGTGTTGGGGATTGTAATTGGCGTAGCCGCAGTAATTGCCATGTTAGCAGTGGGTAATGGCGCGCAAGCCTCTATTACGGGTTCAATTTCAAGTATTGGAACCAATTTATTATTTGTATTCAGTGGCGCGCCAGAAAGTCAACAAGGTCCCGGCGGACCGGGTAGCGCCAGAAGCGGAAACAATATCAAACCGCTGACATTATCAGATGCAAACGCAATTGCAGACCCATTTGCCGCACCATCGGTTCAGCAAGTGGCACCGACTTTAGAAGGCAACGCTTTATTGACATTTTCCGGTGAAAACACAACCGCCACAATTACAGGCGCAACACCGGAATACTTCACAGTCCGAAATTTACAAATGGCTGAAGGCGAGTTTATCAATTCAGAACATATCTTAGGCAGAATGTCTGTGGTTGTGCTTGGACCTGAAGCCGCAATTTCATTATTCGGTCATGCAGATGGTGTCGTTGGTGAAACGATTCGCATTGAGGGTCAGCCGTTTCGTGTGATTGGTGTATTGGTTGCTAGAGGCGGCGGTGCATTTGGTAGTGAAGATAACAGTTCCTATATTCCATTTACAACTGCACAATCACGTTTGATTCGCCGCAGTGCGCGCGACCAAGTAGATGTGATTTACGTCCAAGCGGTTTCAGCAGAAGCCGTGCCACAAGCCGTAGAAGAAATCTCAAGCATTATTCGTCAACGCCATAGGACACCGGTTGGCTTTGACGATTTCACTATTTTCACCCAAGCTGATTTTCTAACCATCTTTGAATCAATAACAGGTGTATTGACTATTTTCTTAGGTGGCATTGCCGGCATTTCATTATTGGTTGGCGGCATCGGTATTATGAACATTATGCTGGTATCAGTTACTGAACGAACAAGAGAAATTGGTTTAAGAAAAGCACTCGGCGCACGCAAGAAAGATATCTTGCTTCAATTCTTAACCGAATCATCATTACTAAGTTTAATTGGTGGCATCATTGGCATCATGTTTGGTTGGCTGATTGCATACATCGTCGGTCAAGTTGCGGTTGCATCAGGTACAAACTTTATCCCAATTGTCGGCACCGATGCCATTATCCTCTCCACAAGTTTTTCAGCAATCATCGGTTTGTTCTTTGGCATTTACCCAGCCAGCCGCGCCGCCAATCTCGAACCTGTCGAAGCACTTCGTTATGAATAAAATGGTTTCGTCATTGCGAGGAGTGATGCGAAGCATCCCGACGAAGCAATCTATAAGCATCCTTTTATTGATTTTTATTATTGGATGCACACCTCAACAAGTGACCGTAGACGGTGGACAGGAGACTGCGACTCCTACCGTCCATAGTCCACCGTTCACTGTCACAAACACGCCTCAACCTACGGTGACAATTGCTCCTACATCCACACAGACTTCTACGCCTCAACTTGTTGTCACCATCACAGCCGCTCGTGGCAACTTATACATCCGCCGCGGACCAGAGATGGCATATAGTCGCATTGGCGTTTTGAAAAAAGGTGAAAGCGCCGAAGTGATAGCACAAGATGTACTCTCGCGTTGGGTGCAAATAAAAATCCCCAATTCGGATTTAACAGGTTGGGTTTCGATGATGACCGATTTCTCTGAAATTAATGGCGATTTGAAAACAATCCCCAATTTCACATTTACAGATTATCCAAAGCCAGCCTATATTAAAAATTGTACCGAACATGAACTTCATATTGAACCCGGTAACTTGTATTTATATAATTTATACACCAATGCAAAATATCTCAACGAAGTACAAGTAGACTCAGGCGTTTATTACATTTATGACGCTACTTTACTGGACGTTCCGCTCATTCAAACTGTGGATGTGCAAGAGGGCGAAATTGTGTATGTCACAGTCAATGGGTTGGGTGAAAAGCATAAATGTCCATAATCTGAATTTCCTCTCTTAAGAGAGGGAATTTTGTTTTGGAATATAATAAAATATAACAGGAAGCAGAATCAAATATCCCGTAAGGAAGAAGCGGAAAGAAATCAAAGGAGAAATTTTCATGTCTGATAAATTAAACAAATTGAAAGAAATCATGGGCGAAGTCTCTGACCTTAACCATGCCGCGAGTGTTTTAGGTTGGGACCAGCAAGTGAATATGCCACCGATGGGTGCGGAGGCGCGCGGGCAACAACTTGCCACGCTTGGGAAAATAGCACAAGAAAAATTTATTTCTGATGAAATGGGGCGCTTGCTTGAAGATTTGCAAAAAGAATATAAAGATGCAGATTCAGATGAAGGCGCAATGATTCGGGTGGCGGCGCGCAATTATGATAAAGCCAAACGTGTGCCATCTGAATTTATTGCTGAACAAGCAGTGGCGGCATCTAAAGCATTTGAAGCGTGGGTAGAAGCGAAATCAAAATCTGATTTTTCAATTTTTCTTCCGTTCTTAGAAAAAAATGTTGAGTTGGTTAAGAAATATGTTTCATTCTTCCCGCCAGCCGACCATCCTTATGATGTGTTATTGGATGATTATGAACCCGGCATGAAAACATCAGAAGTGAAAGAGATTTTTGGCAACTTACGCCCCAAGCAAGTGGAATTAATCAAGGCGATTAGCGAAGCCAAACAAGTTAAGGACAAATTTTTACATAAAAAATATA
>JAEURF010000227.1 GCA_016789205.1 Anaerolineales bacterium | reverse complement strand
ATTATTACATCGTTTGTTAGAAAATGAAGACCCATTTGCATTGTGGGGCATGGTCGTGCGTCAATTTCGTTTGTTGATTCAAGCGCGGGAAATTTTAGATGGTCGCGGCAACAAAGATGATGTGGCGCGCGCATTGGGTGTGCATCCATATGTAGCAGAAAAAACAACTGGGCAAGCCAATCGTTTTTCAATTGAGTCTTTAGAAAATATTTATAGAAAATTATTACGCATTGATGAACAAGTAAAAACAAGCCAAGTGACATTAGACTTGGCTTTGGATACATTGATTGTTGAATTAAAAAATTAAGAAGAACTGCCTGTTGCTGAAAATACTAATAAGGCAATGAATAAAACATAGGGGAGCAAACATAAAAGATTAATCACCAAACCTGCAATGGCTACATTTTTTCTTGAATCATTTTTACGAATTGCCATCACGCCTATTATTACACCTGCCAACGAAAGTAACACGGTGATAATCCCCGCCAATGAACCGCCACCGAATAGCAACCCCAATCCCATCAATTCATTATCGGCTGTATTGGTTGTGCTTCCAGTTAATACACCAAATGAAATCACATAAATACACCATACCAATAAAATCACAACTGGCAAAATAATAGAAATGATTGCAAGCCTTGATGGTTTTGATGATTCACTAGTCATATTTATCTCCTAAAATAATTTTGATTGGATGACTTGCGCGTCATCATTTAATCCAGTCCAACCATATTTTTTTAAATCAATGCGATTTTTCGCATCAAACTTAATTCCTTCTTCTTCTAACAACAATCTTTGTCTCTCCGCCCCATCTCTTTCACTGATTTCACCCTTTGAATTAATCACACGTTGCCACGGCACATCATCAGGACAATTTGCCATAGCACCACCAACCCAACGCGGAGCAAATGCTTTGTATGCTTCAATATCCACACCATTGGGAGGTGGAATCATTTTTGCAATTTGCCCATAAGTAGCAACCTTGCCACGCGGAATTTGGCGGACAATCATCCACACTTCTTCATAATACGTTTGTTGATTTGGCGGTGAAGAAAAAGATGGCATAGATTATTTTCCATTCCAACCATATTTTTTCATATCAATGCGACCACGAACTCCAAATGGCACACCTTCATCTTCAAGCAAAAGTTGATGGCGCTTGGCTTGTAATTTATCTCTTTCTGTAATTTCACCTTTTGAGTTGACAACTCTCTGCCACGGCACTTCATTTGGACTGCTTGCGACAGCATTGCTTACCCACAATGCACCATACTCAAGATACATTTCAGTATCAATTCCGTCAGGCGGACGAAGCATTTTTGCAATTTGTCCGTAAGAGGCAACTTTGCCACGCGGAATTTTGGAGACGATGTTCCAGACTTCGGCATAAAATTTTTGCGGGTCAGGCAGAGAAGGGATTTGATTCATATTAGTTTCCTATTAACGCCGTGCTAGATATTGATAATACAACGTCTGCCGAACATTTGCAATAAAATTTTCAGCAAGTTCGCCTTGCATAAATTCTAATGAGACAATTTCATCTGCAACCAACCTATTCGGATGCTCCGCTTCAAGCCTACCAGCAGGCTGAATCTTAGTAGCAGGCTGGGGCAATGTCGTGAGGCGTTGACTTTCATCCAAAATAAAATAATATTCATAAGTTCTATAAATGGAACGATTAATTTCATAAAGTGGAGTCAATGCGCCGATGAGAAGTAGAAGGTAAATAGGAATTAGTAATTTGTAATTGAGTTGTTTTTGAAAAATTGTTTCGGCGGTTAATATCATTAAATAAAATAATGGTGCAATCGAAGCACGCATGACAAAGTCACGTCCACTTCCAATTTGAATGAAAGGAATGATAAAAAGCAAAATGCCTGTGATTATCCAACGCGGGTCATGATATTTGGATGGGGCAAGTAATAACCATAAAATCCCGCCTTCAAGTAAAAAGAAAAAGATAAATTCTTTGAATGGAATTGCTTGAAATCCGCGAGTTTGAGCGGCGGTGTTGGATGAAAAGTAGAAAGTGGAAAGTAGAACAATGATGGCGGATAGTAAAAACGTCCCGCAGGTTTTGGCATACAGCTTAAGTTTTTCAATCAAACCTGCGGGACGGTGTGTGTTTTTAATTAATGATTTGAGATTTGTATTTTTGAGAATTTTAATTAATAGATAAGGAAATAAGCCAATGGATGCAAGCGGAGCGAAGAAGAAACACAGAGACCAAATAAAAATTTGGAGTGCAGAGGCTTGCCTCTGCTTTTCAAACAGCAAGCTGTTTGACTCCAAAAGGATGATACACAACCACGCGGGAATGGCTTGATTAAATACCCAAAATAATTGTGTGGTGAAAGATGAGTATTGTAAATTCCCTGACCAAAATTCAAGATGTGTGATTGGCGGAAATAAAGTTGGATATTCTTGTGGGAAAAATAAAACACCGAGTGAGTCTAATCCGCTAAAGAAGATAAGTAACAAAGTCGTTTTGATTGCTGAAGTTTTCAAGAAGTTACTGAGTTGCAGAGTAACAAGAATAATTCCAAGCCAAGACCATAAGAATAAAAATAAATTTGCAATACTCCAGCCAAAAAATTTCCCAACGATTGCAGAAGGAAGCCAATAGCCAACATAATAGACCAGCATTTTTATTGGTCCACTTTCGGGTTGGGAATAGTAGACCGGGAAATCAAAATTGATTAAGTCATGAAAAACGGCATTACGCCAGTGATGGTCCCAGTTTTGGAAGGCGTATCCGCCGATGCCAGAGAGGAAGAGCCAAGTACCAGTAAGCAGAAGGCAGAAGGCAGTTGTTTTTGAAAAGTGGAAAGTAGAAAGTGGAGAAGGTTGTTTAAGTATTTGATAAATTGCAAAAATGATAATTAATGAAATGGGAATTGCAATAGATAATCTTAACCATCCAAAACAAAATAAGATAAATGGGAAAGTTAGATAAAGAATGGAAATACGCTGTAGATTTTTCATAAGTTGAAAACGGTCTATCGTCTACGGTCTATCATCCAATTCGTAAATGATGTAATCATCTTTTTGAATTG
>JAEURF010000226.1 GCA_016789205.1 Anaerolineales bacterium | reverse complement strand
CCACGTCCATCTGGAAAATCTTTTGGGCGTTCTTCAGGCTTTGGCTTCAAAAAAGCAGGCATGATTTTTCTTAAAGCAGGGATGGCAAACACAACAATTAGCATCACTGGGGAAAAGAATTTAGTCAATATTAAAACTGCTGTGACAATATAAGATGAAAACATCATTGCGATAACACAATAGCGAGAAATCTTTTCACCCAGCAAAACTGGAAGAGTATAGATTTTTTTTGAGTTGTCAATTTTTATTTTATCAATATGCTTGCCGAAAATTACAGTTGTCACCCCTAATGTATAAGGAATGCTCGCGAAGACAATGTTCCAATCCCATTGATGAGATAAAACATAATATCCACCACCAATCATTAGCGGACCCCAAACGAGAAATACTGCTACTTCACCAAGTGCGATATATTTTAGGGGCCATGTATAAAAGAGGACAAAAAATGCACCAAACCCAAGCAGAATCCAAATGCCTATATCTGAGTTATTAATCGCAATTAGATATAAACCTGCTATTAGTGCTGAGATGCCCGTGAAAGCAAAAAAAGTTAAATGTTCGCGCCGAGTCATCAATCCATGTGCCAGAGGTTGAGGTCCGTACATTGTGCGGGAATAATTATCTTTATCTACACCGCGCGCAAAATCAACATAATCATTAAGTAGGTTATTACTGGCATGTGCCAGAATTAACCCAAGCGTTAGCATCACCCAAGGCAGAAACTCAAATGTATGGTTACGGATTGCAAACAAACCTGCCAGCATAGCAGAGAGAAAGGTCATTATCAGAACTGCGGCGCGCGTAGAAACAAGCCAACGTGAGACAATATCCAGCTGATTCCATTCTTCTTTAGACACCGACGGAATAATTTGCAACGCTTCACGCCACATTGAAAATTTTACACGATTGGATTTACCAACTTGTTTCATTAACACTCCATTCTTTAACTGCTGAAAATAAAAGCATAACGAGCTTATCTTTGTCTTTTCGATAAGCATTATTATTTATTTTACTTCAACAGATAAAAAATACGCCCATTGCGTCCGCCAGTTGGGTGAGGTGAATTTATTTTGATTCAGGTAGCACCAACGGAATATCTAAAAATGGATGTTTGACTACTTGCACAGGCAAGCAATACGCATCTGCAATAATATCTGGTTGTAACACTTCTTTTGGTTTGCCAATGGCTTTAATATTCCCGCCTACCATCAAAGCAATTCTATCTGCATAACGGGCGGCGAGATTCAAATCGTGCATCGCAACCAACACCGCTAAATTATTTTCTTTTGCTAAATCACGAACCAAATCCAACAAACTGACTTGATATTGCAAATCCAAATGTGATGTTGGTTCATCTAATAAAAGAATCGGTGTGGATTGGCACAATGCGCGTGCTAATAAAATTCTTTGTTGTTCACCACCAGAAAGTTCACCCACACGTCTTTCAGAAAATGCTAAGGCGTTGACTCGACTCAAAGAATCATGAACCAACTCTTCATCATGTTTTGAAGCGTTTCCTAAAAATCCTAAATAAGGCGTGCGTCCCATCAACACAGTTTCCCAAACAGAAAATGCGGGTGGCAATGAAATCGCTTGCGGCACAACCGCAACATAACGCGCGCGTTCCATCGGATTCATTGCATGAAAATTTTTTCCATCGGTTTGAATTTCACCACGCGTTTCAATCACACCACTGACTGCGCGAATCAAAGTTGATTTGCCCGCGCCGTTTGGTCCAATCAACGCCAACACTTCGCCATTGTTGACATCAAACGAAATGTTATGCAAAATTTCGCGCTGGTTATATGATACAAAAAGATTTTTTATATTTAACATTTAGAATACTAAATACCAGAATAATGCAATTTCATTCGGCTTAACATTTTTGAATGTATATGCATCAAAGCCGCCGAGGATAAATCCACAAGATTGATATAACTTACAAGCCGCGACGTTATCATCTTGCGTTTCAAGCATGATGCCGGGAAACCGCTTCTCTTTTGACCAGTGAACTGCTTCTGCTATTAGACTTTTTCCTACGCCCATACCGCGAAACTGCGGCGCGATAATCAAATCATCAACGTAAGCATATCCATTCCACCATGTTATCATTTTGATTTGACCTGCAAGTTGATTATCCACAAATGCGAGGAAAATTATTTTCTCATCATTATCAATAAAAGAATCTATATCTTCAACTTCATCTACAGGAATTTCTTTTTCATAAGGCGACACTGGAATCACAGAATATGTTAACTTTCCATCTTCCATACTTAAAGCAATTTTCTCTTTGACAGTGAATTTTCTGTCAAAGTTATCTACTAAGTTTTTATTTTGTGAGTTTACTGGTTCAATTTTTATATTCATCATTTACTAAAACTCAACGCCTGCTTGTGCAACAATGCCTTGTTCGTATGGATGTTTAATCGGAGTCATTTCTGTCACCAAATCGGCGGCTTGAATCAATGCCTCAGGCGCAGACCGACCTGTAATAACAAGATGCAGGTCAGAGGGGCGATTGAGGCGCAGCCATGCGAGCACGTCATCCGTATCCAGCCAGTTATAAACCATTGTGTATGTAAATTCATCTAATACAATCAAATCATATTGATTGCTAGCAATTTTTTCTTTTGCAAGTTCCCAACCATGTTTGGCGCGTGCAATGGTTTCATCCATATTTTTGGATGTCCATGTAAAGCCATCACCTGTGGTGTGCCATTCAATGCCCAATTTTTTCGCGGCTTTGATTTCACCCCATTGACCTGTTTCGGCTTTGATAAATTGAATCACACATATCCGAAAATTTCTTCCCCATGCACGAAAGACCATACCAAATGCGGCTGTAGATTTTCCTTTGCCATCGCCCGTGTTAACGATGAGTAATCCTTTTTTCATTTTATTCCTTTCCTCACCACAAAGGACACAAAGTGTCACTAAGTGATTAATGAATGATTGTGTTAACTGTTTTTAGATTCTCTTAAATTTTTAATTAAAATCTTTGTGTACCTTTGTGACACTTTGTGGTTTAAGGTATCACCATAATCCTTGTGTTTTGGA
>JAEURF010000225.1 GCA_016789205.1 Anaerolineales bacterium | reverse complement strand
CTCTCGATAATGATTTTGTTCCGAAATAGATGATGACTAACAATATAAAATTTAAGATGATGGCGAACACAAGATTTGTTTTTTGATTATGCCAGATAAACCTTTCGCTCCAATACCAGACTGTGTAGCCTGCCGCGAGCGCGGGGAGCATTTTCACACTCCAAACTTTTTTCTGCAAAATGCCCCAAGCCAAAGCCAGACCAGCAACAACCCAAATTATACTTATACTAGCGCTGATGAGTGGATTTAACTGAACTGAAAATTCACTTAGCACTTCTTGCCATACAATAAACGTCCATGCTTTGATGATGTGCCATGCTGTCAGAATTAACACCAGCGCTAGTGAGAGGGTTACTGAAAGAGGACGGTTCATCTAGTATTTTGGCTCTTCGAGTAAATATAACAAATCTTTGCCGCCATAACTATCGTATCGTTCCAAGTATGGCGCAAATTGACCAAAATAAGGTGGGATTTCCAATAAGCGCGGATTTGCAAAGAGAATGGTCATTTCATGTTCTCGCAAATAGATAGGGGCTTGACCATCTTTCAGAGCTTGGAAGTATTCATAACTATTGATTAATCCATCCATATTGACGATTGTACGATCTTTAATTAAATAGCCAACATTGCCACCACCGGTCATCCCAATCACACTTCCGGGCGGGGTATTTTCTTCAATAAATTCGATTACTTCCATATAAGCACGATCTGGAGGAAAATAGTTATGCACCATCACAGTTGAAATTACTCTATTGAATTGATAAGCAAAGTTAATTGCAATTAATAATGCCGCAATTTCCAACAAACGGCGCGTGAATATAATTTTTTGGAGCGGCTTGAGAATTAAATTGATGAGGAAACTAAACCCAAACGTGAGCAAAATCATTTGACTGACCCAATACCATTCTTTCGCGCCGCCGTAGGCTGTGGCTGTGTATGATAAAAGTTGGATGCCACTTCCAGCGAAAAGAGGAATGAATCCCATTTTTGTTATGGTGTGCGTAATTTTTTGTCTATTGAATAAGAATAATATGAAACTAAAAACTGTAAAGATAATGATTACGCTATAGAACCTTTCGTCATACTTGTCTGCTCCGGGGAGTATGGGGCGCAGAAAATCTGAAGCGCGCCAAAATATTTCTGTAAATGGATTCCAAGCATTTAGCCCTGAAACCCCAGTTCCAAAATAGGAATCCCAATTGGCAGTGGGGCGGTCATACGCTGAGTTTGCCAAACTTCCCCACCAGCGTTTGATTTGTCCGCTGACTGGGCTGGATGTGCCGAATACAAAATGATTGAAGAGCATGTAGATGATTAATAATCCGCCTAACACGCCATAAAATGCGAAGCCTTCGTTGAGCCATTTTCTCCAATTGGATTTTAGTTGAGTCAGTGGTGTCTCGGCTGAGCGAATGTTTGGTTGGGCAAACGGGTAGAGGGTGAGTCGAAGCGCGGTGAATAAAAGCAGGCTAATGCCGAAATCCAATGCAAAGGCTGAACGCGGAAAATTTTTCCCAGCGCCAAATTGAATCAACAACATATAAATTCCAGCAGTGATGATTGAACTGAAAAGCGTTGCGTAAAAAATGCCGAGAATATTTCTCAAAATTGATTTTGTGCGCGGATGTTGATACACGCCAAAAAAATAAAGCGATAAAGTTTTTATCGCAAGGGCAATTACAGTGGCTTCTAATGCTGAACTGGCATAGGTTGTATTGTATGCATTGAAATCGGTTCGTAAAATTACAGAACTCGTCATAGATATAAAAATGATAAGAATATCAAATGGGAGTACATGCCGAATTGATGTGCCACGAAATAAAATCCACACACCGACGATAACTGCAAGGAAAACTAAATCTAAACGGCTGAACATGACAATTGCAGAAAGAAAACCAAGCCAAGCAATTTGTTTCCATGTGATGGGTTGTGTGCGCCATGTTTCTTCAAATTGTGAAAGTTTATAAATTAAATACACAACTGATAACGCCGCGATAGGAGTTTCTAAACCCATTTGATAGACCGTACTGTGAATATAAAAATTGAATGACCAAAAGGTCGCCGCGAGAATTGCAACGGCATGTGAAAGATATTTTTTAATTAATCTATAAATCAAAATAGAAGTTGTTGCTTGCATCAGGGCAATCACAATTAATAAAACGCGCAATGGCAAAATCACGTCAAAACGCGCCAATGCAAAAATTGGAATACAAATCAACATCCATAACGGATGATATCCATTGGTTAAGTTAATTCCATCAAATGAACTGCCATAGCCTTCGGTAATATTTTGCGCCACCTTGAAATAATAATAAGCGTCGTCACGTTTGAACCAATAATTAGGAAATGTGTAAGCATCGGCAGTTGCCGCATAGACATGAATTCCTAAAATTGTGATGGTTAATAAAATTTCAAATAGAGAAAATTGTTTTATAAAATTTTTCATTTAATATCTAACGTAATTTTTCCAAAATTTTCGCCGTGCCATAATCGTTCTTGTGCCAGCGCGGCGTCTTTCAAATCAAAAGTTTTATCAATTACTGCTTTGAGTTTTCCAGCAACGACCAAATCCATCACTTCTGCGAAATCGGATAAAGTACTCATTGTCGAGCCAAGTATAGAAAGATGCTTCGCGAAAATATAGCGATTATCAATTTCAAAACGAGGCGCACCACTATTGCCAACAGTTAATAATCTACCGCCTTTTTTCAAAGCACGCAAACTTAACGGAAAGGTCGTGCCAACGTTATCCACAATTACATCTACGCCGCGTTTTTCAGTTGCCAGAAAAACTGTCTTTGACCAATCTTCTTCTTTTGACCTATCAATTAAAACATCTGCGCCAAGCATTTCGGCTTGTTCAAGTTTTTTAGAATTGGAACCAATCACGATGACTTTTGCACCAAGATATTTTGCGACTTGAATAGATGCGGAATTTACGCCTCCACCCGCGCCGACAATGGCTACGGTTTCCCCAGCAGTGACCTTGCCTCGTTTGACCATCGAATGCCATGCAGTTTGATACACCAATGCCGCCGCCGCAGACTGGTGAAAGTCAAAATCTTTTGGCAAT
>JAEURF010000224.1 GCA_016789205.1 Anaerolineales bacterium | reverse complement strand
TAATCCGCGTGAGGATGTGGAACAATGAAAGAAATATGCCAACGCAGTAGATGGACAGGCTGTGCCCATGGCGTATGTTGCGGCAGATAAATCACGCAAGTTGCCGCCCAATCCACCATACGATTCTGGAATCACAAGCCCAAGCAAACCTGCTTTGCTTAATGTCTCACGATGTGGCTCATAAAATTTCCCTGTCGCATCTGCTTCTTCGGCATGAGCGCGCAATTCAGGCAAAATAGATTCGACTCTTTCTGCTCTTTCTTTTTCAGCAGGGGTCAAATTATCAAATAAAAATTCAGCTGTTAGTTTTGTCATTTTCAATTCCTATGGTTGTTTGTAAAATTTGAAAGAAAGAGGAAAGAAGAAAGATGATTATGAATCTTTCTTCTTTCCTCTTTCGTTACTTAAATAATTCCTTGATTTCAGATAAAACTTCAAGCGTCTCCTCATCATTTTGATAAATACTACAAATCAACATCTGCACACCAGCAGATTGATATTGATTAAATAATTCTTTTGCGGTTTCAATAGTCAAGCCGCGACCTTTGAATAAGGTTGCTTTTTCTAGTTTGGATTTCAATGTCGATTCATCTTTAGCAACTAGGATATTACATAAAATGGTTCTTTCAATTTCGTTGTAATCGCGTCCTTCTTTGACACAATGTTGGTTCAAAACTTCAAACTTTTTCTTCACCTCATCTGGTGAGCCGATGAAGTTGCACATATTCCCAACTCTAGCGACTGTTCGCAATGTCAGTTGTTCGCCTGCGCCACCAATCAAAATGGGCGGATGTGGTTTTTGAATCGGCTTGGGTTCGAGAATTGCATTTTCTATATGGAAATATTTTCCGCGATACGTTGCTCGTTCTTGAGTCCACATTTCTTTAATTAATTTAACGGCATCTTCTAAACGATAGACTCTTTCAGCAGGTTGTTGTGAAAAATCAAAGCCATATTGTTTATATTCATCTTCATACCAACCTGCTCCAATGCCTAATGTGATTCGTCCTTTGCTAATCAAATCTAAATTAGCAACCATTTTTGCTAATAAAGCAGGGTTGCGATAGGAAGTGGATGTCACAAGTGTAGATAAACGTATCCGCGTTGTAACAACTGCCAGCGCGGAAAGAAGCGTCCAAGATTCCATGAAAGGTTCTTCGGGCAATCCGTGTACGGGAATCTGAATCATGTGATCCATCACAGAAAACCAATCAAAGCCGTGTTCTTCAATCCAGATGACTTTTTTCTTGATGCCATCAAATATGTTCGGTTCGTTATAAATGAATGAAGGAGAATGGATACCGAATTTCATTTTATTGATTCCGCAAATTCATAAAGGCATAGACTGTAACAATTGCCATCACCACCGAACCTAAAATACCAGGTGTAGAAGTTCCATACGCGCCGAGCAAATAACTTGCAAGCGCAGGCATGACGATGCGCGTAGCACTTTCGAGACCTGAACCAAAACCCAACATGCCTCCGATTTCATCACGATTGACTGTTTTGCTAATAGCAGAATTAATTAATGCATTGAATGAGCCTGCCCCAATTGCCATTGGAAACATAAAAATTAAAAGTGTGTTGAGTGTTTGTGAAAATGCCCAACCTATCATGCCGATTAATGAAAAGCCTAAAAACGCAACAAGCAAAGTTGATTCTTTGTAGCGTGCTGAAAGCGGACCAATCGCTCCACCTTGCATCAGGACTAAAACAACTCCGATGTATGCAAGGATGTAACCTGTTTGTTGCGCGCCTAAGCCAAATTTATTTAATAAATAAAGTGGAAACACTGTCTGGAATGTATTGAATGCAATTGCAAAACCAAGCCTGACCCACAACAACGGACCCACTAGCGGACGTTGTAATGCAATCCACAAGGCTTTGAGTGAAATATCCACTTTCTTTTGGGTTGCTAATTCAGCACGACGTTCTTGTGTTAAAGATTCAGGCAACCAGAAATATACAGTGAGTAAGTTTATAAAAGTTAATCCCGCCGCAACAAATGCTGGCACAGCAAAACCAAATTGACTCAACATGCCGCCAAGTGCTGGACCTAAAATAAATCCGATACCGAATGCGGCACCGAACATGCCCATGCCACGCGCACGATTCTTTTCGTCAGTGACATCTGCAATATAGGCTTGAGCAACAGAAATATTCCCAGCCGTTAACCCTGAAAGAACGCGGCTGAGATATAACATCCATAATGAATTGGCAAATCCAAGAATTAAGAATCCAATAAATGTACCCGCAATGCTGATTAAGAAAACAGGTCTGCGACCATATTTATCGGATAATCTTCCTAATATCGGTGCACTAATCATTTGCATTAAGGCATAGGATGAAACCAATAAACCTGTTTGAAAAGGCGTTGCTCCAAATGTATCGGCGAAAAATGTCAGCAATGGCACGATGAGTGCAAAGCCGAGCATGTCTATTAGTACAATTAATCCTACATTCAATAATCTCTTATTCAAATTAACATCCTTTATTTTCTTTCTTCTTTCATTGATAGGAAAGAGGAAAGAAGTTATATCGTTGGGCGTTTGATATATTGGCCTTTTGCTTCACCAATAACTTTTCTATTTTCAAAAACTTTATTACCTCGCACAAATGTCGCTTTGACTTTCCCTGTCAACTCGTGACCTTCAAACGGTGTATATCCTTGACCTGATTCTGATTCACTTGCACGCACAACAAAAGATTCATTTGGGTCAAACAAAACAATATCGGCATCGTACCCTTCAGCAATGTCACCTTTGGATAACAAGCCATATCGTTGAGCAGGATTCCATGAAACGAGTTCAGCCATGCGATTTAAAGAAAGACCACGTTTTGAGCCTTCGCTGTGAAGTCCACTCAACATATATTCTGTGCCACCAAAACCAGATTTCGCCATCCAAATATCATCGGGATGTTCGGCGTTGTATTTCATTTCTGTTGAACAACAAGCATGGTCACTGACCACCCAATCTACATCGCCGCTTAAAACTTTTTCCCATAAAAATTCCACATCCGCACGCGGACGAATCGGCGGATTCACTTTTGCTAACACACCATTCGGTTCATCCACATCTAATAACAAAT
>JAEURF010000223.1 GCA_016789205.1 Anaerolineales bacterium | reverse complement strand
GAAATGACGCTTTCAATTGGTGTGCATGGACCGAAGGAATTGCATGTGTTCGTTGACGTATCAAATTCAGGGTGATACAATCTCGCGCACTTAAATAATGTACGCCCCTATCGTCTAGTGGCCTAGGACGAAGCCCTCTCAAGGCTTAAACCGGGATTCGAATTCCCGTAGGGGCACTTGGAATTAACAAAAAGAACCATCATTAGATGGTTCTTTTTATTTTCCGAAACCTATTATGTCTTTGCGAGCGAAGCGAAGCAATCTCCTAGAAAATTATCCTACTAATATTTTTTAAGATTGCTTCGCCACTTCGTTCCTCGCAATGACATGATTTATGGAGGCGGACCACCCGCAGGCACACATGCCAATTGACTTGAATTCGGCGGAGTCATACAAGTGCCAGTCATATTTCCTACAGAACAACTTGCACCTTGAGATAATCCAACACAGGCATCAATCGCTTCTTGTGGCGGTTGTTGACCAGTTTGCCCACCACCTTGATTTTGATTCTGCTCACCTTGCTGTGGTTGTTGATTTTGTCCCTGACCACCAATTGAACGTACAGATGGTGTGCCTTTGAAACAACCAACGGTATATGGAAATTCACGTGTGGCATGGTAATGATACATTTCTACACTTTGACCATCCCATTCAATCACACCGACATGACCATGACATTCATCTAAATCTTCATTTGTAATTTCAGTGCCATCTTCATCGTAATATCCATAAATCCCAAAACCATCAAACGCATAACCCATCAATGCAGAATGTCCGGTTTCAGTATCTTCTAAACAATCACTCAAAGCATGATAATGATACACACCCGCTTGTTGCGGATGACCATCACATTCATCTTGCACTTCATGCACTTGTGCATCACGTCCGAGTGCATCAAAGGCGTTGAATAACACCACACCCGAAAGCATAATTCCCACGTCACCACCGACACAAGTTGGTTGAGCCGCAATCGTTGGATTCGCAGGCAAAGTTAATGTGATATTTTGTTCACTAATTGAATTTGGATTTCTATCATACGCATAAGCATCATCACTTGGTGAAATCGGATAATTGCCCGTTGTATGATCTGGTAAACCATTTCCAGTAAACACACGTCCGTCACCTTGAATTGAAATGCTAAAACTATGGGGCCATGAAACAGAACCATCAACCACTGCTTTCATCAACGCATTCCATGTGCCATCACCGTTAATCCAATTGCCAGGCGCGCCTGTAGCACCTTGTCCGTTGTAATTTGTTTGACAAGAAAAAACATAACCCACTTGTGGCGTTGTGGAATATTTCCCATCACCAATTTCAAGATGTGTTGCATCTACATCAGATGTATGCGGAGCATCCGAATGTGTATATGATTCACTTTCCGCTTCTGACGTGGTGGATGGTTGATTCTGATTCTGGGAACTTTGGTCATTCGCCTCAGGCTGAGACTCTGTTGAAGGGTCAGAACCAGTTTGAGGCGCGGGTGGAGGCGGGAATAAACATGCTGTCAGTAAAAAACTTATCATCAATAAAATGAACAATCGCTTCATAGACATTCTCCTTATCATCATTTTATTTAATAAAATTTTTTTGACAAGTGTATAAAATCATCAAGACCCATGACAAATGTCATAGGTCTTGATATCACCGTCCCGCAGGTTTCTTAATTCATCTTTATTCTAAAATCAAACCTGCGGGACGTTTTACTTGTTTAACTCCCAAATCAATCGCAAGCCTTCAAGCGTCAGCCACGGAGAAATAATATTGATAACTTTTGTTTCTTTGGCAACCACTTCTGCTAAGCCACCTGTTGCAATCACTTTCATATCATTGCCTAATTCATTTTTGAATCTTGCAACCATACCTTCGACCATGCTGACATACCCAAACAGCAAACCTGATTGCATGGCATGGATTGTATTTCTGCCAATCACAGAAGGCGGAAGTTGCAAATCAATGCGTGGAAGTTTTGCGGCGCGTGTATATAACGCTTCCGCCGCAAGATTGATTCCAGCAGTAATCGCACCACCGAGATATTCACCATCTTTTGTAATGGCGTTGAATGTTGTCGCAGTCCCAAAATCAACCACACATGCAGGTCCACCATAAAGTTTTATAACTGCTACAGCATCACAAACACGGTCAGCACCAACTGCACGCGGGTCTTCGTAACGAATTTTGATTCCAGTTTTGATTCCAGTATCAACCACCAAAGGTTTTTGTTTAAGATATTCTTCACAGGCTTGAATTACTCGTCCAGTTAATGGTGGCACAACGGATGCAAGTGAAATTCCCGTAATATCTTTGACTGTTTTGCCTGCATTTTGCAACAAGCCTAAAAACTGCAAGCCGTATTCATCGGGCATACGGTTATGGTCAGTGGCTAAACGCCAGTGCGCGCCGAGTTTATCGCCTTCGTATAAGCCGAGCGTTAAGTTGGTATTGCCAATGTCAATGACGAGGAGCATGAATTAATCCAAAAGTTTGGAGAGAATTTCTTGTGGCACGTTGTTACGAAGTTGCGGATAAGATTCAAGAATGCGAGCAATATCAGCAAGGTCTTTTTGTTTCTTACTTCCTCTACGGTCAGAATCTGATACTGCCCAGATTTTCCCTTGCAAAACATCTTCGATACGAGCAACAGGTAAAGATATACCCAAAACATTTCTTGTTACAGAATGGTCAAGAAATGAAGCGTATCTTTCATCTGTTTGAATTTGCACACGCACATCAGAATTTGGGATTGAAATATTTAAGCTATGAGGAAATTCTTTGACAGAAAAACGTTTTTCAAGCAATGCTTTTAAAGATTCAATTTGATTGGTAGCCACTATCAAATCCAAATCTAAACTAACCAATGGCTCCACATAGGCATTGACTGCTTGCCCGCCAATGACGCAGAACTGAATTTCATGTTCATGAAGAAATGAAATCAAGTTTTCGAGCAGATTTGAATAATCCATAGTGACTGTTTTCCAAAAATCTAAGGCTTGCATAGTTTACTCACTTTATTTATTCTACCAAATTAATGTAGTCATACCACAAACCCATATCTCGGCGCTTAGCGTGACCTACAAGTTTGCATAAAAAGGAGCAATTGCTTTCATAATAGAAAAGATAAAACCGAAATTATTAATCATG
>JAEURF010000222.1 GCA_016789205.1 Anaerolineales bacterium | reverse complement strand
GGCTTGGAATATGTCACTTACTTTTCACCAGATGAAAAGCCGAGCCATGTTGCGGACTTAATTGCAAATTATTTCAAAACATCACAAACTGCTAAATTATCTATGCGGGCGCGTTTGAATTTTCGTTGGGAGGCGATTTATCGCCAGCACATCGTGCCAATTTTGTAAGCATTATGGAATTAGCCAGCTTGCTGGCGTATTACGGGAGCAAGCTCCCTGACTCCACAAGAAAAGGAAGATTCAATGCAAAAACATGCAGACTTTTCACCCATTCACACTATTTTTATTCCTTTAATTCACGAAGGACCCGGCGAAAACATGATTGAAGCCGCGCGTCACTTTGATGCTGAAATTATTTTAGTTGGGATTGTCGTTGTGCCTGAAGGGCAATCCCTTAGCATGGGGGCTATTTCGGCGCGTAAGTTACGAAAACAATTACGTGATTATGGCAAAGATAAAAAAATCATCAGCAAGTCACAAGTGATTGTTTCACATCAACCGTGGCATGAACTTTCGGTGATGTTGCAAAATGAGCAACCCGATTTGTTATTGTTAGAATGGGATGCTCACTTAAATGCATTAGGCGTCACCATCAATGAAGTATTAGCCAACCCGCCGTGTGATGTCGCTTTGGTGAGCGGGAAAATTCCCAATAAGCCAAATCAAATTTTAGTTCCAGCGCGAGGCGGTCCACATGCAGAGTTGGCAGTCAGAGTCGGTTTGGGGTTGAGTCCCAAAGGCGTTACGGCGCTTCATCTCCGCAAAACAGATGACCCAATGGCTGGCACAGATGCGCCCTTTAGAGGGTTAGAGCGTGTTTTGCAACAAATGCCGGAGGTGCAGAAGCAATTTGAAGTCACGGATGAACCGGCAGAATTCATCTTGCAAAAAGCTAAACAAAATGATGTCATCGTTTTAGGTACAACGGCACAATCTTTATCAAGTTCTGCATCGTTAGGATATATCGCAGATAGAATTTTGCGTGAATCATCCAGCACAGTCATTGCGGTCAAGAAAGCCTCTGAAATTCAAACAGTTTACGATGAAAGCGCCGGTGTGGAAGCGATTACGATTCTGGTTGATAAATGGTTTGGTGAAAATACATTTGAAGCCGATGAGTTTAAAAA
This sequence comes from Anaerolineales bacterium, assembly GCA_016789205.1. Classification (GTDB taxonomy): domain Bacteria; phylum Chloroflexota; class Anaerolineae; order Anaerolineales; family Villigracilaceae; genus Villigracilis. The sequence goes on along the minus strand of JAEURF010000222.1, from coordinate 2,014 downwards.
TTTACAAGATTTGGTCGAATTAAAAAAACAACAAGGCTTAACCATTAGCCTCGCTTTGCCCGCATTGAATGAAGAACAAACCGTTGGCAAAGTGATTAAGATGATGAAAAAAGAATTGATGCAAAAAGCACCATTGTTAGATGAAATTGTGGTGATTGATTCCAATTCAAAAGACCGCACACGCGAGATTGCAAAAAAAGAAGGTGTGCCGGTGTACATTCATCAACAACTTTTAGAGCGCCTCAAACCTAGACGGGGAAAAGGAGAGGCGTTGTGGAAGAGTTTACTCGTGACAAAGGGTGACATCATCGTCTGGATTGATACGGATATTGTCAACATTCATCCACGTTTTGTGTATGGGATTATCGGTCCGCTGTTGCAAAATCCGCAAGTGCAATTGGTCAAAGGTTTTTATCGCCGACCTTTGAAAGTAGGTCAAAAGATGCAAGCGGGTGGCGGCGGACGTGTGACTGAATTAACCGCTAGACCTTTATTGAATTTGTTTTATCCCGAATTATCAGGTGTGGTTCAGCCACTTTCTGGCGAATATGGTGGTAGGCGTGAAGCGCTCGAAAAAATTCCATTCTTTTCAGGCTACGGCGTTGAGACGGGTTTATTAATTGATATATATGAAGCATACGGCATTCAAGGCATTGCCCAAGTAGATTTGCTAGAACGAATCCATCACAATCAGCCGTTAGAAGCGTTGAGCAAAATGTCTTTTGCCATCATTCAAGCAGTGTTACACAAACAAGAAAAACGTTTTGGGCGGGCGGCAGTAGAAGAAGTCAATAAATCTATGAAATTGATTCGGTATCAAGGCGGCGGGTATTTTCTAGACGTTGAAGAGATTGCCGAGCGCGAACGTCCGCCGATGATTGAGATGCCGGAATATCTCGAACGATTCAAGCGCAGTTGAATTTTTACGTTATACTTTCAACCAAGTTTTGAAACGTAGATTCTCATCCAAAGGAGAATAGTTATGGATAATCCCTCGCATTTATTATTAATGGCAGTGGTTCAAGAACAAGACCTTGAGCCTGCAACAAAAGCCTTACAAGAAACAGGCGCATCACTCACCTATCTTTCAAGTGCCGGTGGTTTTTTAGGCAGGCGCAATGCCACCTTGTTAATTGGTTTGCCAGTTGATAAAAAAGCAGAAGCATTAACTGCTTTACAAGAAGCTTGTCGCCAACGCATTGAATATATGACGCTTCCATTGGAAGGTTCAACCATGCCCATGCCTGCACCGGTCCCTGTGACAGTGGGCGGCGCAACAGTTTTCGCTTTGCCTGTGGAACGATTTGAACAAATATAAAAAGATCTGATAGGTCTAAAAAGTCTTACAGGTCTTAGGAGAATTGATAATGAAAATGATGATTGTGATTGTAAAAGATAACGACGCCGACATATTAACTCAAGCCTTCACCGCCTCAAACTTTCGGGTAACACGTGTTGCATCCACCGGCGGATTTTTACGCTCTGGCGTTGTCACAATGCTATTAGGCATTGAAGATAATCAAGTTGATTCTGCCATTCAAGTCGTGCGAGATTCATTGCCAACCAAAGCCGATACCAAACGCGCAACCTTGTTTGTCGTGCCGGTTAATCACTTTGAGCAAATTTAAACATCAAAGCAAGATTGCCCTAAAACAAAGACGTTAAAACAGGAACCATTCTGTTTTGAAAAACGTCTTTGTTTTTGTTTAAATAAGGAGTTGATATGAATAAAAAACCAATCATTTTTTCTTTTCTCGTTTTGTTGTTATTGACCTTAGCCTGTGCCAACCCGCTCACTTCACCCACACAACCGCCCGCCAATGTAGAGACGATTGTCGCCGCCACACTTTCAGCATTGACTGCTCCCGCCTCTGATTCAACGGGGATACTTGATTCTGCTTCGTCCAATATTTTGCCCCATTCATTCTATTATCTTGCCAACGATGCCTCGGGCATATTACAAGTGTATCGCCTAAAAGAAGATGCCGAAACAGTTTCACAAGTTACTTTTGAA
>JAEURF010000221.1 GCA_016789205.1 Anaerolineales bacterium | reverse complement strand
ACAGGATACCGTTGGCATCAATATCAAAAGTCACTTCTACTTGCGGAATACCACGTGGTGCCGGTGGAATACCATCGAGTCTGAATCTTCCTAAACTCATATTATCTTGCGCCATTGGGCGTTCACCTTGTAGCACATGAATATCAACAGCAGTTTGGTTATCTGCCGCAGTGGAATATGTTTCTGTTTTGCGAACAGGGATAGTTGTGTTGCGTTCAATCATCACGGTCATCACACTACCCATAGTTTCAACACCTAACGAAAGCGGAGTGACATCCAGCAATAAAATATCTTTGACGTCACCGCCTAATACGCCACCTTGAATTGCCGCGCCAATGGCAACGACTTCATCCGGGTTGACGCCTTTATTGGGTTCTTTTTGAGTCAACTTGCGGACCAATTCAGCAACCATCGGCATACGCGTAGAACCACCGACCAAAACTACTTCATCCAGTTGTTCAGCCGATAAGCCAGAATCTTTTAATGCGGCTTCAAAGGGTTGGCGGCAACGTTGTAGCAAATCTTCTGTGAGTTGCTCAAATTTTGCGCGACTTAATTTCAATTGCAAATGTTTGGGTCCGCTTGCATCGGCAGTGATATATGGCAAATTGATTTCAGTTTCCATCACTGTCGAAAGTTCAATTTTTGCTTTTTCAGCGGCTTCACGCAAACGTTGTAAGGCTTGCTTATCACTTCGTAAGTCAATGCCTTGGTCTTTCTTAAACTCATCAGCCGCCCAATTGGTAATCTTTTGGTCCCAATCATCACCGCCGAGATGTGTATCACCATTTGTAGATTTAACTTCAATCACGCCTTCGCCAACTTCAAGCACCGATACGTCAAATGTACCGCCGCCCAAGTCGAAGACAAGAATCTTTTCGTTTTTCTTTTTATCCAAGCCATAGGCGAGAGCAGAAGCGGTCGGTTCGTTGATGATTCTCAACACTTCGAGTCCGGCAATCTTACCTGCATCTTTTGTCGCTTGGCGTTGGCTGTCATTAAAATAAGCCGGGACAGTAATCACTGCCTGCGTGACAGGTTCACCCAAATACGCTTCTGCATCTGATTTCAACTTGCCCAGAATCATTGCGCTTATTTCTTGGGGTGAATATTCTTTACCAGTCACAGGGATTTTAACGCGCACGTCACCACTTGGTCCCTTAACTACTTGATAGGGAACCATACTTCGTTCGGCGGCAGTTTCGTCAAAATGGCGACCGATGAATCTTTTAATAGAATAGATGGTGTTATCTGCATTCACGACGGCTTGCCGTTTGGCAGTTTGCCCAACCATGCGTTCACCATTTTTATTGAACGCCACAACCGACGGAGCAATCCGCCCGCCTTCAGCAGTTGTGATAACAGTTGGCGTGCCGCCTTCCATCACAGAGACGACACTGTTTGTCGTACCGAGGTCAATTCCTATAATTTTGCCCATAACAAATCTCCTTACTTATTGTTCATGTCATTGCCAGCCGTGTTTTTGGTCTTTGCGACAAAGCAATCTTAATATTTTCTATTTGCCTATATTAAGCCAATTGTGCAAGAATTCTGTTAACAAGATGTATAAATTTTATTGGCATAAATAAAAAGGCACATTTGAGAATTCTCAAATGTGCCTTTTCTAGTTTATTTCTTTTTTTCTTAAGGTTCAGCAATATCTACTGACTTTACATTCACTGTCACGGGCAAAACATTCAAAGAAGAAATATTGAAACCCACCAACCCCTCACTAAGATTGTATTTATTGTCCGTATGCTTTTTCAATTCCTTGCCATTAATAGACATGGTAATTGTATTACCATCACATATCATGCTATATTCATTAATCGCTTTACCCTGATTCAAAGCGTTTGAGCCGCCATTATCTAAAATATTATAGCCATCTTTATACACATATAAAAACCACACACCACCGCTTTCAAAACTAAATTCATACCATTCGGCGTTGTCATAATCTAAGCGGCAGACCAAACTGACATTATTGTTATTCCGCCCAAGGTTTTCAGCCACCATTGTTAATGAAACATCATCATACTCGTATGGCTCATACATATAATATAAATACAAGTCTAATGCGCCGAGGTCAAGTGTCAACCCATCGCCATCTTGAAAAATTTTCAAATCTTGGTCATTATCTCCGCCAGGACCAAAAGTGAAGTAAAACCAATTATCAGGGTCTGTAGCCCCTTCAAATTCTTCCGTAAAGAAATCTGGTGCAGGAGGAATAGGCGTATTGGTCGGCTTGGGCGTATTGGTGGGCTTTAATGTTGGAGCCGTTGTGTTGGTCGGTTGCGCTTCAGAAACTACGGGGATATTTGTTTCAGCAACTGGGGCATTCCCTCCGCCTGAAAGCGATAAACATGCCAAACTGACAACAGAAAGTACGATTACAAAATATAAAAAAGGATTTAAGCTTCTTTTCATTTCAATCTCCTCTCCAATTATGGTTGACAATAACTATGTTCAGTATAGCAAATTGAAATATCAAATACAAGTAGGCAATTTGCTTAATCTTCGCTGACGCGCACCCATTCAAAATGTATACTAGCAGGCGACTCTGCAACAGATGAGGCACTAATGCCTATTTGACCTTCTCCCAAGCCATAATTTGTAACGTCTATGCGTCTTACTAAATTATTGTTGACATAAAGCAAGAGAAAATTATCCTGACAATGTAATCCAATCTCACTGGATGGATTGATATGCCCGCTAAATTCAGTACTAAGCGGAATATATTTTGCAACGCCTTCGGTTAATTGTTTTCCATATAACAGGTTATATGTGCTATCACTATAAACATTAAATTCATACCAACCATTATTGTTATAACGACAAATCAAACCGAAGGAGCCTGAGGGGGTTATGTTTGCTTTTGTTCGGATGAATACATTTGAATAGGTGTGGGCGTTATAAATGCCAATCATCCATGTGTCACGCGAGGAGATGTCAATACGTAACATATCATTTTCAAAGGTTGTGGTGGGGAGGTTGAGCCCGCCAGTTTGGGAGAATATCCAATAGGGTGAGGCAGATGTAAATTCATCTGTGAAATAAAGAGGTGGCGGTTCAGGTGTTGGTGATGTGGTTGGGGTGAAATCTACTGTTTGGGTTTCAGTAGCGGGTGGAAGGGTAGGCAGAGGCGTTTGTGTCGCTGGTGATTCTGTTACAGGAGGTTGAGTCCCTAAATT
>JAEURF010000220.1:283-3233 GCA_016789205.1 Anaerolineales bacterium | reverse complement strand
GTGACTGCATCTACACGTGCAGATAATGACTCTGCTAATGCATTCGCTTCATCTTCGTGACCTGTAATTGTTCCTGCCCATCGAACTTGGTCATACAATTCAGCAAATGTGATTGGGTTCTTGAGATAATACACAGTGATTCCCAAATCTTCAAGTGCTTTCACTTGTTCAGGTGTGTTTACTTCCGCGGCAAGCACTAAATCAGGTTCAAGCGCAAGAATCGCTTCAGTATTCAAAGCACCATACGTTGAGCCAATACTTGGAATCTCTACTGCTTCGGCAGGGAAATCAGAAAAATCATCACGCCCGACAATTTGGTCACCAGCACCGACTGCAAATAAAAGTTCGGTTAATGATGGTGCCAGTGTAACTATTCTTTGAGCAGGTCCAACTAAATAAACTTCACGTCCAAGCCCGTCAATGAAAACTGGTTCAGTGGAGATGGGTGTTTCCTCAGTGGCAGGGATTTGTGTAGGTTCAGAATCAGGCATCACCGTAGATTGAGGCGCACAAGCTGTCAGTAATGCAATCAGCAAAGTTAATATCAAAATTTTTCGTAACATAGTCTTCTCCATATTGTAGGTCACGCTTGTAGCGTGACAACATAATAAAATTTTATTTGGCGGGTTGCAAACCCGCCCTACGAGCAATTTATTGAAACAAAAATCCCCAGCAAAGGCTGGGGAGGATGGACAGGCAATCCGAAACGGGACCGTCAGCCACCTCCTTCCGCGAGAGTGTGGTGAACCGACCAGTAGCGGGCGACCTGACTTTTTAGCTGTTAGCTATTAGCTGTTAGCAATCAGCCAAAAGGCTAACTGCTAAGTGCTAAACGCTAAACGCTAATTTCACAGTTGCGCGACAGTGTTGGAATTTCACCAACTTCGCCGCTTGCTGGACGTTATTTATATTTTGTATTGTACCACTATATTTAGTATGTCATTCTGAGCCGCGTTCTTGTTCTTCGCGGCGAAGAATCTCTACGATTATCTCAGAGACTCTTCGCTATCGCTCAGAATGACACTAAATGTGACGCACCACTTTAAATGGTGTGATATCTGGGTCAATGCGTTCATCAAATTCACGTGCGGCAAGATGACCTGAAAAAACTGCTTGAGCAATAATATTTGGTGCTTCGGCATCGCCGATAATTCTTAATGATTTTATTTTTCCTTCTGCAAGGGCAGGTTTAAGTTCATGATATAGAGAATCATTTGGGATTCTATCTGTTACCATCACAACTGCATCACATGCAAGAGTCTGTTCAACGGAAGAAATGGTATGGGTCACAGTAGCAGATTGAGGGGAGAGTGAAGCGATTGTGTGATGAGTCAACAAAGTCACATTCAAATCAAGTAATTTTTTATATACACGATTTTGTTCAAGCGTATATTCTGTCCATGCTGAAATAGTTGGCGCGGGAGTTATCAAAGTAACTTCACATCTATTCGTTGCTAACAATTCCGCTAAAACTCCGCCCATATAATAATGGTCATCATCATAAATTAAAACTTTGCCAGTTGGTAAATTTCCATTCATCAAATCATCAGGCGTGAAAATTTTCGCATTGCCTTGCACAGGTTGTTGAAGATAACGTCCGACTCCATCACGCCGCCAAGTTGCGCCTGTTGCTAAAATCACATGCGGAGCATCGGCATCAAGTACATCGTTTATCTTCATTGGACTCGATGGATAAAAAAATATATTTTCAATTTTATTGATTTGTGTGATGCGCCAATCAATCACACGTCGCCATTCATTTAGATTTGGAAGTTGGGACTCCAATGCAACTCGACCACCCGCCTCACGCTTCGCGTCTGTGAGAATGACTCTGTACCCACGCTGACCCAGCGCCCGAGCCGCTTCTAAACCTGCAGGTCCCGCGCCGACGATTAAAATTTCATCGTTCGATTTTTTTGGCGCAATAATTTCTGGATGCCAATCACGTCGCCACTCTTCGCCCATGGTTGGATTCTGTGTACATCTTATTGGAACAAAACGTGTATCTCCAGTGACGCAGATATTGCATCCTATACATTCGCGGATGTCATCATATCTGCCTTCTTTGATTTTGTTCGGCAGAAATGGATCAGCAATACTTGGTCTTGCCGCGCCGATAATATCCATAATTCCACGTTCAATGGCAGAGACCATTGAATCAGGTGATGTATATCTACCAACACCGACAACAGGTTTGGTGGTTAACTTTTTTACAAAGGCAATATATTTTTCTTGATGACCTTCTTTACCAAAACGTGATGGAATTGAATCATTTGCCCAATTGCTTAAGTTCACATCCCATAAATCAGGAAGTTCCGCCAACATAGAGACAATTTCTTTTGCCTCGCCATCATATTGCATTCCTTCATCGCCGAGTAATTCATCCACAGCGAATCGAACTGCCACTGCACATGTATCACCGACTGCTTCTTTTGTATCTTCAATTAATTCACGAAAAAATCGCACACGATTTTCAAGTGACCCACCATATTCATCTGACCTGTCATTATGTTTTGATAAAAGATGAAAAGCCAATGTCATGTTATGTGCGGCATAACAATAGATAATGTCAAAGCCTGCTTTCTTTGCACGAATGGCAGCATTACGATGCCATTTGCGAACTTGTTTCAAATCATCTTTTGTCGCCGCACGTGCCTGACCAGGTTCATATCCGCCACCACCCGTTATCCCCATAGAACGAGGCGCGAATGCCGAAGCGCGCGAATACAAATTTGCGGCATCATGACTGTTATAGGTTAATTCAATCCCTGCCAATGCTCCATGTTTGTGAACTGCTTCAGTCATCAATTGCCAAACAGGAATATCATCATCACTCCAAATGCGACCCTCAAAATATGGAGATAAATCACTGGTGTAATGAATTTCTGTTTCTTCAGTGCATACCACTCCCCAACCACCTTTAGCTTTCATACCACGCATCTTCGCCATG
>JAEURF010000220.1:0-273 GCA_016789205.1 Anaerolineales bacterium | reverse complement strand
TTAATGGGTTGAAAAAGAATATCATATTTAGATGTCATAATTTATCCGCAAGTTTCTAAGGTTGGGAAGATATTGTTGGCATAATCATTCATCATGTTTTCAAAGCCCAATGGAAAAACAAGCATAAGTGTAATTACACGAGTATTGGTATCGCTGACTACCCAATAACGCATTTCATACTCAATACTATCTGCAACGACAGATAATTCGTATAAACGCAAACCTTCATCCTTACGGCATCCTGTTTCAAGTTCATAACTTTCATAATTACTT
>JAEURF010000021.1 GCA_016789205.1 Anaerolineales bacterium | reverse complement strand
TGAAGTGGTTTTTCCGGTTGAAGATAAAAAACAAATCAAATATTTACGCGATAAAGTTTTAGAAAATTATCTCAAAGATAATCTGCGCGCCAGAATTTTACAAGCCGACGGTTCATACATACGCGCCAAACCAGAATCGGAAGATAAAAGTTTTGATGTGCAATCACACTTGATGGGGAATTAAAAAATAAAACGTACTGCCTTGCCCTAAATCGCTTTCCGCCCAAATTTTTCCTTTGTGTGCTTCGACGATATGCTTTGCAATGGATAAACCAAGTCCAGTCCCTGAGCCTGTGCGTGATGAATCGACTCGATAGAATCGTTCAAAGATTCTGTTTAGACTTTCTGACGGGATGCCGATACCTGAATCTTTGACGGCGAATCTTACGCCGTTTTCAACTGATTCGGCAAACAAACTGATTTCCCCGCCCGGCTTTGTGAACTTAACCGCGTTGTGGATTAGATTCACTAGCACTTGTTCCAAACGAGAATGGTCTGCACGTAAAGTTGGTAAATCATCATTACAATTGACGGATATTTTTAAATTTGCGCGTTCGGCTTGTGCTTTCATTCTTTCAGCGGCGGAGTTAATTAAATTTTTCGGCGAAATCGGCGCAAAATTTAATTCCACCTGACCTGACTCAATCCGCGATAAATCTAACAATTCTTGCGTCATTTGAGTCAACGCATCTACTTCGGTGTGGATTCTGTTTAAGAAGCGCGGACCAGCTTCCGGGTCCGAAAGAGCGCCGCTTCGTAATGTCTCTGTTAACGCTTTCAAAGAAGCTAGCGGAGTCCGCAATTCATGCGAGACGTTTGAAATGAAATCACGCCTAACGGTTTCAAGTCTACGAACACGCGTCAAATCTTGCGCGAGCAATAAACTTCCGCTTTCATATTCATCAGGAATCACCGTCAGTTGTAAAAACTGTTTTTGCGTTGCCAATTCCACAGTTTCAATTTGTATTTGCCGGGTTTGTTGGCAACGTCGCCATGCTTCAATCAGTTGAAAATTACGAACCACTTGCGCAATCGTTTGTTGAATTGGGTTGTTAATTCCAAATAATTTTCGCGCGGCAGGGTTTGCAAATTGCACACGTCCATCTGCATCTACAATGATGACGCCATCTGTGAGTTGCTCAAGCACAGTCGAAAGCCGTGCATTATCGGCATTGAGATTATTTTTTTCAACTGTAAAAATCGATTGTAAAGAATTGATTACACTTTGTAAACTTTCTAATTCTTTGGCATTTGCTGAAAAATTATTTTGATTACGAATTGCTTGTGCATATTGATTGATTCGTTTTCTTAAATCATAATATCGCCACGCAAACCACGCGGCGAGCAGAAATAAAAAAAGAATTAAGAGAATTGAGTAATTCATGCTGGCAAATTATCTTCAATAATATAACAGCCTGCTTGTGAAGGGTGGTCTTCAACAAATTTATTTTTGCTCACATTTCGTATCAACCATAAAATTACAAAATCTCCGCCTGCGGCAATAGTAAAGACAATGCCAAACGCAATCAGCCAACTATTGCCAATCAGAATTGCAAGAATGCTCGGCACGATCCCCATTAATAAGCCCGGCATCAATGCGCCAATGCGATATGCATTTACCTTCAAAGGTTCTTTGCAATGTGCATAAGGCGTTAACGTTTTTAATTGAAATCCAAATTTGATGGCGTTGAACGGTTTTCTACCAGCAAGCATCCATGTGAACCCATGAATCAATTCATGTAAAATGATGCCGATAATAAAGGTCAATAAAAATAAAAAAAGATTTGCAAAAAAAGAATCAAAGCCAAACATCAATTGGTCAAACCCCCAACGCGTACTATAGAACCATCCAAACATAAATGCAATCGGTAATGCAATTACGAGGCTATATAAACTCGCTTGATTCATTGAAATGGATAAATCAGTTTTGTTTGACGTGTTCATCTTCACTCTGTTATCTACCCTTCAAAGCGATACCCACCGCCTCTTACGGTGACAATTCGTTTTGGTTCAGCCGCGTCGGCTTCTATCTTCTGCCTCAACCAGCGGACGTGTACATCAACAGTGCGGCTGTCACCGATATAGTCCCAGCCCCATACACGTTCTAAAATAAATTCGCGTGAAAGCATTTGGCGACGATGTTCAGCAAAGAAAAGCAATAACTCATATTCTTTCGGTTTGAGTTGTATCGGTTTATCCTTTAATGTAACTTCACGGCGGGTTAGGTCAATAACGAGGTTATCAAAAGTCAATTTTTCGTGGACGATTGGTTCAGCAGATTTGTTGATTTCTTCTCTTAATAAACGTGTGCGCCGTAGTTGCGCTTTAACTCGCGCAACCAGTTCACGCATAGAAAAAGGCTTGGTTAAATAATCATCCGCGCCAACTTCTAAACCGACGACGCGGTCTATTTCATCATCGCGAGCGGTGAGCATCAAAATAGCAGATGACATTTCTTTGCGAAGAATACGCGCGACTTCAAATCCATCCATTTCTGGGAGCATGATGTCTAGCACGATTAAGTCAGGTTTTAATTTGCGGGCAGATTCCAGTGCATAGCGTCCATTGCCGACGGTTTCAACGATATAGCCCTCTTTTTTCAAGTTGTATGCTAGGGTTTCTTGTAATGAAAGTTCATCTTCAACGATTAGAATTTTTTCTGCCATGTTTTTGACTATATCATTAAAGGCTTGAAAAATTTGTTAATATGAAGTTACGTTTTGTTAATGGGGGGTTAAGAGCAGAGATTAGAGAATTAGAGATTGGAGAGTAGAAAGTAGGGAGTAACGCGTCTTACTTGTTTACCTGTATACCTGTATACCTGTATACCTGTGTACTATTTACTTCTTTCGAAACAAAATTGGCAAGGTGACGATTAAGACGATGACGATTCCCATAATCAGGATGCCATCTGTGGAGCCGATTTCAGAGTCAAGTTGGGCAGTGGGCGTGGGCGTTGGTTGTTGAATTATCAGCCCGGCTGTAGCGTGGGGGGCAAATGCGTCGGCGGAAATAAAGTTTGACGCGGCAAGGCCAAGTGTCAACGTGATTAAGAGAAGCGCAACAAATCCTGTGGTATGACTTTTCATTGTTGATTCGATATAATTGTAACACTGTCAAATTGGTATCTGTACTTTATAATTGAAGTTTCTGAGATTGAGCGAAAAGGTCTGCTTGTACCTTTTTGCACTTTCGATGTATAATTCGCAAATTATAAAATTTGGAGAATGCCATGAATCGCATTATGAAGAAAGGGTTTGTTAATTTTATTTTGATGTGTCATCCATTTAATGTTCAATCAGATTGCAAACCAACTTCTATTAATGTTGATTCATGTTGTAGGCAATAAAATTCTTAAGCCGTCGCCGTTGATGCTTTCACGGCGGCGTTGTGCTTAAAGTTCACTTCAGGAGAATCCATGTTAAAAAAGATTTTTGACTGGCTGATGCAACCGCTGGGTTTAATTGCGGTGGGGATTGTGTTCCTGTCGGTGTTTAGTGTGGCGGTGTATGGACTTTCTGCTACGCAACAAACGCCGGAACAGCCAATTCAGTTTCCACATAAGACGCATATCGGGTTTGGGATTCAATGTTTGTATTGTCATCCTGGTGCGGCAAAAGGTCCGGCGGCTGGTATTCCATCACAAGCAAAGTGTTGGGCGTGCCATAATCAAATTGAGAAAACTCAAACGAGCGTATTACTGGCCCCATTAAAAGAAGCTGTGTTGAGCGGCAATTCGATTCAATGGGTACCTGTTGCAATTGTGCCAGACTTCGTTCAGTTTAACCATCGTCCGCATATTGCCGCTGGAAAAAACTGTGAAGATTGTCATGGCGATATGAGTCAGGTTAATATTGCTGAAAACCCGCAAGTGTTGAATATGGGTTTTTGTTTGAATTGTCACATTGAGACAGCCGGTGAAGATGAAGAAAAATTGATTAAGCTCACCGACTGCGGAACATGTCATTATTAAACCGGGTGAAAGGAAATTATTATGAGTGAACAAGTTTCCCGGCGTGATTTTCTAAAACTGGCTGGTTTGGGTGCCGCAACGACTGCGGTTCTTACAGGTTGTGGTCCTGCTTCGCGTTATGTTACACGCGAGCCGTATCAACAAATGCCCGAATATAATTCTGTCGGTCAAAGCACATATTACGCCACGACCTGCCGCGAATGTGCGGCAGCCTGCGGTCTCGTCGTCCGCACATATCAAGGACGTGCTATTAAAGTTGAGGGCAATGCAAATCATCCGCTTAATCTTGGAAAAACATGTGCGCGTGGTCAAGCCACGTTGCATGGTTTATATAACCCAGATAGAGTGACAGACCCCATTAAAAAATCGCGTGGCGATTCTGCTGGCGAAATTGTGGATTGGAACGCTGCAATTCAAGCAGTAGCCGATGCTTTGAAAAATAATCAACCGGATGAAATCGCATTTTTGCTTGGGACTTCTTCAGACCATTTGTTTGACCTTGTGACTGATTTGGCAAACTCAACAGGAATCAATGCCCCAATTCGTTTTGGTGCAATGAGCATGTTTGAATCACGTGCTACCTTGAGTAAAGCCGCAGAGAATCTATTTGGTCAAACTGGGTTGCCGTGGTTTGATGTTGGTAATGCGGATGTGGTTTTCTCTTTTGGCGCAAACTTTTTAGAAACTTGGCTTTCTCCGCTTTCTTACACACGCGGTTTTGCTCAAATGCGCAAAGCAACTGAGACCAAATTGCGTGGTCGCTTTGTACAGTTTGAAGCGCGGATGTCTGCTACGGGTGGCAAAGCAGATGAGTGGGTCTCGCTTCGCCCCGGGACGGAGGCTTTGGTTGCCCTCGCTATCGGTAGACTAGTGGCTGAAATTCGTGGTGGCTCGGTTCCGAGAATCTTTTCAAGTGTAGAACCTGCTGACGCGGCAGAGCAAGCCGGTGTCAAGTTAGAAGCGTTAGAACATCTAGCTGAGATGTTTGCAAATTCTAAAGCCGTTGCTATTCCGGGCGGACCGGCACTTGGTCAATCTAATGGTTTGGCAGTTGCTGAAGCGGTCTTGGCTTTGAATGCGTTAGTTAATAATTTTGGAAAGTCGGGTGGGGTTTATCTCTCTGCACTGGCTCCAAATCAAACCGAATACAATCGCCCGGCTTCTTCTCAAGAAATGCAAGCATTGGTTGAAAAAATGAAGAGTGGTGCAATTAAAGTTTTGTTTGTGCATGGTGTCAACCCGGTTTTTGAAATACCGAATTCACTGGGCTTCAAAGATGCGTTGAGTAATGTTGGTCAAGTAATTTCTTTTGCAACATTTCCAGATGAAACTGCTCTAGAAGCCGATTATGTTTTACCTGACCATCATGGTTTAGAGGGTTGGGGCTACCAACGTGTGACAACAGGCACTGATTTGCCGGTTCTTTCTGGCGCACAGCCTGTGGTAACACCTTATTACAATACACGCTCTACAGCTGATGTTTTAATCGCCGCGGCTCAATTGGCTGGCGGAAGTTTTGCAAGTGCATTGCCATTTGCTGATGAGGTTGAATTTTTAGAAAAGAAAGTTTCTGCATTGATGAGTGAATCGAATGGTTCCTTCTCTGCATTAGATAGCACGGCATTTATGGCGACTTTCCAACAATTTGGTGGTTGGTGGAAAAATGTTGATTCGAAAGTTACGCCGAACGCTGGAAGTGTGTTGAATAAAAATGTCAAAGCGGAAGTGGCAGAATTTGCAGGCGAGGGCGAATTTTTCTTCGTGCCGTTTATGTCACCGACATTAGGCGAGGCAGGCGCAAACAAACCGTGGTTACAAGAATTGCCAGACCCAACTACTACAGTGATGTGGACGACTTGGGTTGAGATTAACCCTGAAACTGCCCACGAACTTCACCTTGAAAATGATGAGGTTGTTCGCGTAATTAGTGAAGCAGGTGAAATTGAGGTGCCTGTGTATTTATATCCAGCCATTCGCCCAGATACGATTGCTATTCCGTTTGGTCAAGGGCATACGGCTTATGGTAGATATGCAGAAAATCGTGGTGCGAATCCTGCTGATTTACTTGGTAAACATTTTAATGAAGCCGGCGATTTAGCATTTGCTGGTATGAAAGTCAGAATCGAAAAGACTGGAAAAACAAAACCCGTGTCACGCCTTGAAAGTCGTATGGGTGTATATGGCGAAGAACTGGGTGAGGAGCATTAATCATGACGACATTGTCTGATTTGAAAATTTCTGAAGTGAAATTAGAAGGGGAGCATGTCGGCAAGTGGGGCATGGTCATTGACCAAGATATTTGCACGGGCTGTCAGGCTTGTGTTGCCGCTTGTTCTATGGAAAATAACATTCCATTTGTTGGTGAAGAAGATTCCGGTTATGGACGTGCCATGCACTGGATTCGGATTGAACGCTTCTGGGAAGGTGAATACCCTGAAGTTAAGATGACCAATCAACAACCGATGATGTGCCAACAATGTGGAAGCGCCCCATGCGAACCAGTTTGTCCGGCGTTTGCTACTGTGCATTCACAGGCAGAGCAATTAAATCTGCAAGTATATAACCGCTGTGTGGGTACGCGTTATTGTGCAAACAACTGCCCGTATCAAGTGCGTACATTCAATTGGCGTGATTATCAACGCCCTGAACCTTTGCCAAACCAATTCAACCCAGATGTCACCGTGCGCCGACGCGGTGTAATGGAAAAATGTACATTCTGTATTCAACGCATCCACAAGGCGCAAGACAAAGCCAAATCTGAAGGACGTGAAGTTGCAGATGGTGAATTCACGACTGCTTGCGCACAGGCTTGCCCATCCAATGCAATTACGTTTGGTCGCATTGATAAAGAAGATACGCTTGTTTATCAAATGATGCATCATGGTCAGAGCCATGGTAAGAAACATTTAGAAGAACTTGGCACACTCCCAAGCATTACCTACATGAATGGAGGAGGTGCATAAATGGCTTACGGTAAAAAAGAAACTGAAAACAAACCTGCCGTATACGAGCATCATGGTCACACGGAAGAACACTTCCGCGAAAAACATTTGATGTTAGACCCGCTTCCGCGCGGGCAAATGAACGACATGGTCATGGAAGCAATGACCGAAAAACCGAGTTGGAAATATTGGCTGACCGTTTTCGTTCTTGCCAGTATCGTGGCGTATTGTTTAGTCTATTCTTGGATTAGACTCATCGCCGAAGGCGTTGGCATTGCTGGTGTGAACCGCCCATCGTATTGGGGCATCTTCCTCGTCAACACCGTGTTCTGGATTGGTATTAGTCACGCAGGTACTTTCATCTCCGCGATTTTGCGTGTGTTCAAAGCCGAGTTTCGCCGTCCATTTACCCGTGTTGCAGAGTTGATGACCACCTTCGGTTTAGTGCAAGCCGGTTTTAGTATTTTCATGCATATGGGACGTGTCTGGCTGGCTTACTGGTTGATGCCTTACCCAAATCAACGTATGTTGTGGCCCAATTTCCATTCGCCTCTTTCTTGGGACCTGTTAGCGATTACTACTTATCTGCTTTCATCTACCATGTATCTTTTCTTGCCACTCATTCCAGACCTTGCAATGGCGCGTGATAAAACAACCGGTTGGCGTAAAAACTTTTACAGAATTCTTGCGCTCGGTTTCCGTGGCACAGAAGGTGAGTGGACTCATTTACGCAATGCCATGAACATTTTTGCATTTGCGATTATCCCGGTTATGTTCTCAGTGCATACCATCGTCTCTTGGGATTTTGCCGCCGCAACTCGCCCGGGTTGGAATTCTACAATCTTTGGTCCATACTTCGTTATCGGCGCTTTACATTCAGGTATGGGTGCGGCTGTGGTTGTTTTAGCAGCAGTTCGTAAATTTGTTAAGAACATGGATTACTTCATCCGCGCCGAACATTTTGACGCAATTGGTAAACTCATGCTCATTATTTCAATGGGTTGGGCATACTTCTTCTTCAACGATTACATGGTGCAATGGTATGGTGGCGACAAATGGACGAAGCAATTGCTTCACTTCCATGAAGCTGGTCCATTAGGTTGGATGTGGTTCGCGATGTTAATCGTCAACATAGCGATTCCGTGGGCAATTCTTTGGAATTCAAAATGGCGTTCTACACCATGGCTTGTTTCTACTGTCGGTATTTTAATTAATGTTGGCATGTGGTTTGAACGTTATATCATTATCCCAATTTCTCTGACGATTAATCGTATGCCATTCACATGGCGTATGTATACACCCGGTATTGAAATTCCACTGGGCATAGGTACATTAACTTTATTTATTTTGCTGTATGTCATCTTTGCCAAATTGATTCCTATGATTCCAGTTTGGGAAGTGCAAGAAGGTCAGATGGCACATCAACTTAAGAAATTTGGACGCGAGACCGTGGTCACGGTCAGTGAATTGGAATAGGAGGACGCAATGGCTGAAAAGAAATCTACTACTAGTCATGGATTGCTCGCGGTCTTTCCTGACCTTGAACCTGCCGCAAACGCGGTAGAAGGACTCCGCGCTTTAGGCGTAGACGATGCTTGTATGAATGTTATCTCAGGTGTCCCTGTGACAGAGGCGATGTTAGGTCGCCCGCCGCAACATTCTAACGTGCCACGTGTCGCCATGGGCGGCGCCATCTTGGGCTTTTCTGCTGGGTCGTTTCTAGCATTTATTGCCCCGTTTATGTATGCGTATCCAATTCAAGTCAGCACGCAAGCTTATGTGCCTTGGCCCCCCAGTTTCGTGTTGCTTTTTGAATTGACGATGCTCGGCATGTTACTTTCAACGTTTCTTGCTGTCTTTTTAGATAGTTTCTTCCCAAACTATCGCCCGATGAAATATGTGCCTGAAATCAGTGATGGAAAAATTGCCATTGTGGTTGAATGTGAGCATGTGGAAGAAAAGAAAATTATGGATACTTTGAAAAAATTCGGCGCAGAATCTGTGAAGCCTGCGGAGGCAAAACAATTATGAGATTATTAAGACAACTCGCAGTTGTATTCACTGCTTTGGGCATCATTGCCTCTATCATTATGATTTTCTCATTCGACATTTTGAAATTTGAATATGTGGTCTTTATGGAACTTCAACCTTCTTTTGACGACCAAGAAGTTCCATTGGCTGTGCCAGCCAGTTCTGTTCCAGTAGAAGGTGTGGCTTATTTGCCCGGCACTGAGCCGATTAACCCCATCCCAGCAGATGATGCTTCTATTTCACGCGGTGGACAACTGTATCAGATTAATTGTGCGGTTTGTCATGGTGCAAGTGGTTCAGAAACTACAACCGTTTCGGCTTTTCTGATTAAGAAAAAGCCTGCTGATTTGACGAGTGCAGAAATACAAGCGAAATCAGATGGGAGTATATTTTTGACCATTTCTAATGGCGTCTTTAATCCTAATAACTCTCTCTTCCCGGATGTGCAATTTTCTGGTCAATGTCCGCCTTTGAACGAAAACCTTACAGTACGCGAGCGTTGGGATGTAGTCAACTTCATTCGCACGCTTGCGGCAACAGAATGAGAGAGGGAGAGATACAATGAATGATGATGTAAGAAGTTATATTTACGGCACAATCGTAATCTTTCTGATTGGTGTGATGGCATGGGTTGGGTTTCTTTACCTCAATGCATGCGGTTTCACGCTGACTTGCCACCGCGGAGAACTCTCAATTGACCGTACGCCGGTGCCAACATTAATCTCTGCGACCATGCCCGTGACGCAACCTGATATGAGTCAAGAAGAAGTAACGACTCAAGAACTGTGCGAAGTGAATGCCCAAACCTTAATTGAGGCGTGGGTTGCTTCTGGCGTTTCCGAATCACAAACATTTCAATTTACAGATGTCAATGGCTTAACTTGTCAAACTACTTTTGAAGAAGCCAAAGCCTTATTTGATAATACACAAGAACTTTCAAGCCAAACAATATTTGTGGGTAAGCCAGTTCAATAATATTTGAACGCAGATGAACGCTGATTTGAGCAGATAAATAAAATAAAACATCCCGAAAAGGGATGTTTTATTTTGTAACGGAGAGAGAGCGGGATTCGAATATCATCTCCTCAATGGAGGCACGCGAACCTAAAATAAAAACGCCTCATAAAGAGACGTTTTCAGCGGAGAGAGCGGGATTCGAACCCGCGAACCTTTGAGGGTTACACGCTTTCCAAGCGTGCGCGCTAAGCCAGACTACGCGATCTCTCCAGTTTATCAAGCGGGGCAGATTATACCATGTGTTGAAAAACTGACAATAAAAATGAGTTGCAGGTCACATTCTCCCCTGTGTGACCTGCAACCGTCGTCTTGGAGGACGAAAACCAACGAATTTATTGTTGAGCAATTACTGGGTCATTTCCTTGAACTGCCTCAGATTTTGCTTCATTATGATTACTTTCAATATTCATGAGAGCAGGGATGAAGAAACAGCCTACGCCAATTACGAAATTTAGAATTCCTGCTATCCAAAACCAAGTTTGATAACTAGTCGCATCAGTCACAGGTCCGGCAATAATTAGGCTAAGTGGCATCATCGCTGTGGCTACGCTTCCAACTAGCGACATCACTCTTCCTTGCATACTGGGCTCAACCACAGATTGAAACAACGCATGGATTGGTCCGTTGACCATTGGCATCATAAAGCCAATAAAAAACATAGAAACCAACATAATCCAAAACTTATCTGCAGGGGCGGCGGCAATGGCGAGTATAGCAAAGCTAAATAAAATAATTCCTGTCAAAGACGTGACAATTTTTTTCTTAAACCCGCCCCAAACCCCAAGTAATACGCCACCTGCAATCATGCCAACTCCAAACAATGAATCCAAACTGCCTAATTGCAATGCGCCAAGTTTGAAATATTTTGTCACCAATAACGGCGTTAAAGCACTGGTCGGTGCTAGCAAGAAGTTCAAAAGCGTTGCCATTAATCCCAGCATCAACAAACCGGGCCATGCCGCCATATATTTGAAACCTGCACTTAAATCTTGCATGAAGCTGGCTTTTGGAGCAGAAATATCCACATTTTCTTTTATAGGTTGAGGAACAGAAAAGATGAGGAGTGGTGTAATTCCCATCAATGCTGTGAAAATATCAATGAGCAGAACATTTTGTGTAGGCATTGCCGCCACGAATAAAGCACCCACAGGTGGCGCAACAATACTCACTAAGCCTTGAAGTGTCTGGTTGGCACCTGCTACGCGCGAAAGTTGTTCTTTGGGAACCATCAGAGTTGTAGATGCTGATAGTGCAGGGTGGTGAAAAGCCCCACCCGCTGACCGAATCATCAAAGCGGCGTAGATGTGCCAAATTTCGACGCGGTTTACCCAGAATAAATAGGCGAGAAGAAGCGTGAAAATAGCAATCGTCGCATCTGCAAAAATCATAATCAAACGTCGATTTCCACGGTCAACAATAGTGCCTGCAATGGGTCCGAGCAAAATCTGTGGCAACATCCCAAAAAGGGAGGCGGTTGCTAAAACAGTCGCAGAGCCAGTTTGCTGGGTGAGGTGCCAAATTAAGGCAAATTGCACCAACGATGAGCCAAATAGCGAAAACGCCTGACCCGTAAAAATGCTAAAAAAGCGCACAGCCCAATTTTTTGGAAGCGATTGTTGAGAATTATTCATATTTTCCTTTATAAAATTGAAAATATTTATTGATTATTGAAATATTTTATAATATAATTTAATAATTGTCAAGTTTAATTTAATAAAATCAATATGGAAATTGATTTTATTGACCTAAAGTATCTCAGGCTTGATTTTAATTTGGGAAAAAGCTAAAACTTCGTTTGTTGGATTTCGCTGATAAAATTGAAAAGGAGTTCTTCGATGAAAATATTGAAACGCATCTTGCTGACCTTGCTACTTGTTTTGGGAATCCTCATCTTGTTCATTCCCCTCAGCATTTTTGTAGACTCACTCATGAGTAGAGATAGGGTCAAAAATTTAACCAATACAATTATTCCAAGCCAAAACGACTCACCCGATGTGTATGCCTATGTTGCCAAGCCACAAGGTGATGGACCGTTCCCAACAATGATAATGATTCACGAGTTTTACGGCGTGAATGAAAAACTCATTTCCAAAGCAGATTTGTTGGCAGAGGAAGGCTATTTTGTTATTGTCCCAGACACATTTCGAGGCTCAACCACAGCCTGGATTCCGCGTGCGATTTATCAAGTGATTAATACAGACCAAGCTGATGTAAATGCTGATTTAGATTCTGTGTATGCTTGGTTGCAGAACCAACCCGAAGCAGATATGAAGCGTTTAGGCATCATGGGTTTTTGTTACGGTGGGCGAGTATCACTTTTATATAGTTTGCATAATCCAAACATGGCAGTGACTGTTATTTTTTATGGCTCATCTGAAACAAAC
>JAEURF010000219.1 GCA_016789205.1 Anaerolineales bacterium | reverse complement strand
GGAGTCCATTAGGATTCAGCCGAAGGTAACTAATCCCAGCTAGAGACGGAGTCAAAGAGGCGATTTCATCCCACACTGCAGAAGCACCCGCATAATTCCAATCTGAAACAGGATGAATCACATCACTAGAAGTTTTTCCATTTGATTTGCTTAATCGTTTTCCCAAATCACAAATGATGTCAATATCACGTTTTGCATCACCGCGAATTGGTAACGCCGGACGCACAAGTTGCACGCGCCTTTCTGTATTTGTGTATGTGCCTTCTTTTTCAGCAAAACTCACACCGGGCAAAACCACATGCGCAACTTGCGCGGTTTCATTCAAGAAAATATCTTGTGAAACCATAAACTCAATTTCGTTAAGTGCCTCACGGACATGATTCACATTTGGGTCAGAAAGCATTGGGTTTTCGCCCATGATGTACAACGCTTTCACACGTCCATCATGAATGCCTTCCATCAATTCAGTAACCGTTAAGCCAGGCTTTGCAGGAATTTTTACAGAAGTACCCCAAGCCGTTTCAAATTTTGTACGCACGGCTTCATCAATCACAGCTTGATAACCAGTAATCACATTCGGAAGCCCACCCATATCACACGCGCCTTGCACATTGTTTTGCCCACGTAATGGATTTAATCCGGTGCCGGGTCTGCCAAAATTGCCGGTCATCAAAGCGAGATTTGCTAACGATTGCACATTATCAACACCATGTGATGATTGCGTGATACCCATCGCCCAGAAGATAGATGCGCTTCTTGCCTGACTATACATCTGTGCGGCTTCGGTAATCATTTCCGCAGGGATGCCTGTGATATCTTCTGCCCATTGCGCTGTGCAATCTTTGATTGCTTCTTTGAACGCGTCAAAGTTTTCTGTACGTGTTTTTATAAATTCATCATTTGCCCAAGCATTTTCAAGAATGACGTGCGCCATTGCGTTATATAAAGCCACATCCGTCCCTGAACGCGGACGTAAATGTAATGTCGCAAATTCTGCCAATTCAATCTCGCGCGGGTCAATCAGAATCAACTTTGCGCCATGTTGACGAACTGCTTTTTTCATTTCTAAACTGATAACAGGATGGGCTTCGGTTGTATTACTGCCAGTAATCATCAACACATCTGCAAGATGAATATCGGCTATGGAATTGGTCATTGCACCTGAACCGAGTGTAGTTGCCAGACCGGCAACGGAACTGGAGTGTCAGAGACGCGCGCAGTGATCAACATTATTCGTACCGATGATTCCGCGCGCTATTTTTTGTAGTAAATAATTTTCTTCATTCGTACATTTTGCTGAGACTAAAAAGCCGATAGATTCGGGTCCGTATTTATCACGAATTTCAAGCAAACGTTCTGCGACATGATTCATGGCTTCATCCCAGGTTGCAGGGACGAGTTCGCCATTCTTACGCATGAGTGGTTGCGTGAGTCTATCTTTGGCATGGATAAAGTCATATCCAAAGCGCCCTTTGACACACAAATTGCCTTTATTGGCTGGCGCATCAAATGGAGATGTGACTTTATAAACAACATTTTCTTTGATGTGTAAATTCAACATACATCCCACACCACAATATGGACAAGTCGTGGTGACAACTCTATCTTCCTTAATCATATTTACTCCAAATCATTTTGAACCGCAAAGCACGCCAAGAACGCAAAGAAAAATCTTTTCTTTGCACGGTTAATTATTTCTTCGCCTTTCTTTGTTTTCTGCCAGTGTTCATCACGCTAATCTCTTGCGGACTCACACCTTGTTCTAATAAAAATTGTCGCTTGGGTTTTAATGCACCTGTTGGACAAACACCCACACACTGACCACACAGCACACAACTGGTTTCTGGAATAATTTTGTCAAAGAATGTGCCGATTTGTGTTTCGTATCCGCGACCTTCAAAGTTAATCGCATACGTGTATTGAGCATCATCCGCACAGACTTGCACACATCTCCAACATAATAAACATTTTGAATAATCACGCACATACATCGGGTTATCGTCTTTAACTTCTGATTCACGTCGTTCAGCATCTGGGAAACGATTCTCTTCTGTCGCATAATCTTTCATCATGTGTTGAATTTCATCCGCTTCGGATAAATCCATAGTTGAATCCAGCATTTCTAAAATTGTTTTTCGCGAGCGAACCACTTTTTCGCTTTTGGTTTGTACTTTCATACCTTCAGCCGCTTTCACAATACAAGCGGGTTGAAGGACGCGCATCCCTTCTACCTCAACAACGCATACTCTACACAAAGCATTTGCAGTCGTTGCATCGTGATAGCAAATCACAGGCACATTTCCGCCGTTTTCACGCGCAACTTCAAGTAAGGTTTTGCCTTCTTCTACTGTTACTTCTTTGTTATCAATCGTTAAGTTAATTGTCATTTTTCACCTTGTTCAATTTACAAGTCACAAGTCAAAGGTCGCAGGTCAAATGTTCTTGACCTTAGACTTATGACCTTTGACCTTCAACCTCAAACAACTCGGGCCAAATCTTCATCGCCGAAAGAACCGCACTCGCCGCAGTTTGACCCAAGCCACATAAACTTGCATCTGTCATCGTCCAGCCCACATCTTGTAAGCGCACAAAATCACCAGAGTCAACTTTCCCGATAGCAATGCGATGCAAAATCTCTTTCTGACGTTGTGTTCCCATTTGACATGGATAGCATTTTCCACAAGATTCATGTGCAAAGAAATGACCTAAACGATTCAAAACATCGCGCATATCGCGAGTCTCATCAAAGACCATCACCACACCTGAGCCAAGCGGTAAACCTACTCCGCGCAAATCTTCAAATGTCATTTTCACGTCCAAGTGTTCAGATGTTGCAAATGCACCAGCCGCGCCGCCGAACAAAACTGATTTCAAATTTTTTCCATTTGCAACACCGCCAGCCATTTCCATTAATTCGCGTAACGTCACACCAAATGGAACTTCATAAATACCGGGCTTGGTCACATCACCTGACACACAAAATAATTTCGGTCCCGGAGATTTCTCTGTACCAATCTTTCTATATTCCACAACACCTTTTGAAATAATCAAAGGCACATTGCACAAAGTCTCAACATTATTAATCACAGTCGGCTTACTAAACAAACCATGCGTCGTTGGGAAAGGCGGCTTCACACGTGGGAAACCGCGCTTCCCTTCGATTGATTCAAACAGCGCAGTCTCCTCGCCACAAATGTAAGCACCCGCGCCGACGCGAACTTCAATATCAAAATCTTTTCCTAAATAGCCCGCATCACGTGCTTCATCCAA
>JAEURF010000218.1 GCA_016789205.1 Anaerolineales bacterium | reverse complement strand
TCATTTCAAAACCTCTTCCAGCCATTTTACTGGATTTTCAACAGGAAAGGAAAACAAACTTTTATTTCGATTGGAGAGTTTCAAAATCTGGTCATCGGTTGTCAGGAAAACATCAGCCTTGCCAAGTTCAGCAGACGCAAGATGGATAGCGTCATAAGAATCGAAGCCTGTTTCTTCCAACTCTTCTGCACGCTTCAAAATTTTCTCGTTTATTTCGACAACTCGTTGAGTCAGTGAAAGAAAAGATAAAATTCGCTCTCTAATTTCTGAGTCAGGATGTTGCTCAATCTCATAGTGCAAAACTTCACTGCCAATCCATTTCCATTCATCGTGATTGAACTTTTCGAGAATAAGTGAAACGGCTTCCGCTTCCAAGCGAACTCGCGGTTGGCTCTGGTCGTCAAAAGGACGATTTAAACAACAGGCATCAAGGTAAACTTTCATATCTAAATTTTAGCACAAAGGAATTTTTATGGCACAAAATCAATACGAATACATCATCATCGGCGCGGGGCACAATGGACTGGTCGCCGCCGCGTATCTTGCTAAACAAGGCAAAAAAGTTTTAGTCCTTGAACGCCGTTCTATCGTCGGCGGTTCTGTTGTGACAGAATCCTTCGGTGAAAATTTTCAAGCGGATTCAATTTATGCAGGCGGAAGTCTACGACCTGACATTGTTAAAGACTTAAAGTTATCACTTCCAAGTGTTACAGAAGAACCCGCCTTTATTTCTTTGCAACCAGATGGAAATCATTTAACACTTAATGCTGAGTCTATTAAACAATTTTCTGAAAAAGATGCAAGTCGCTGGGATGAATTTGTCCGCTTTATGGATAAAGCCGCGAGCATTTTGGATGCGGCATATGCCACCATCATGCCGCGCTTGCCAAAGAATATGAGTCTGCATGATGGTTATGGATTATTGGAATTAGGTCTTGAACTTCGACTGGCTGGCAGAAAAGATATGCTCAACTTTATTCGAGCATTACCTATGTCTGCTCAGGAGTTGGTGGAAGAATACTTTGAATCAGAAATTTTGAGAGCCGCAATTGCTTCGGTTGCGATTCATAATTCAACACTTGGACCCATGTCTGCGGGGACGGGATACACATTAATTCATAATTGGTTGAATCGCGGCGGATTAAGTCAGGTCAATGTTGGTGAAGCAGGAAAAATTACAATTGATTTGTCAAATACCCTTAAATCTTTTGGTAGTGAAATCAGAACGAATGCAGAAGTTGCAAAAATCAAAATCGAGAATCAAATTGCAAAAGGTGTCTTCTTAACAAATGGTGAAGAAATTTCTGCTGACATCGTCCTTTCTTCCACAGACCCAAGACATACTTTATTAAAACTTGTCGGCGCACAAGATTTGCCACCTGAATTTGTTTGGCACACACAATCTATCAAAATGCGTGGGGCAGTAGCAAAGATTCATTTACAAACTAATGGAAATCATGGAATTCCAGAAGGAACTTTGTGTGTTGCACCATCGGTCAAGTATTTGGAAAAAGCTTATGATTCCTCAAAGTATGGCGAAATTTCCGAAAAGCCATATCTTGAAATAACATCCGTTCCAGTCCGTGAGTCTGTGAAAGAGTCCGTTGTCAGCATTCATTTTCAGTTCGCACCTTATGAATTGAAAAATAGTGATTGGAAAACTGAAAGTTCAAAAGTTGAAAAGGTAGCGATTGAGACTTTAGCAGAATATTTCCCAAATCTAAAATCATCAATCGTAAATCGTAAATTGATAACGCCAAAAGATTTAGAAGAGACTTATGGACTCACTGAAGGTGATATCAATCACGGACAATTAATGCTTGACCAATTCTTATTCATGCGACCGATTCCAGGTTGGTCAAATCACAAAACGCCGATTGATAATTTATATCTGTGCGGAAGTGGAGTTCATGGTGGAGGTGGAGTCAGCGGGGTGAGTGGCAGGAATGTTGTGAAGGTTTTAAAATAAAAGTAAAGGTCACGCTTGAAGCGTGACCTTTTTTGTTATTTGAACATCCAGACGATTTCCATTTTGGGGTTATCACCCGGTCCGCTATGCCAAACTTCGCGCGGGGGTTCTGCCGTAGAATAGCCATTCTTTTGAATCCAATCTGCGGCAGCGTCATAGGCACCGAGGATAGTTGGGAAATCAGTTTCAGCACCTACTGTCATTACACAAGCGGCATCGCCTCCTTGTAATTCTTTGACTTGTATGTTGTCTTTGCCTTTGACTTGCCCATTGACAGGCAAGCAGATTTCGAGAGGACCATCCTCCTGTTCATTGATAGGGCCATGAAAGATGCCAAAAGGTGCACTTGTTGCTTCAAGGTTTTGTTCTTTGAGAAAGGCGTGCATTGTTTCAACTGTTTTACTGATGGTGTCATCCAGTTTGTTGACTTTGATATGATGGATGCTGCTCAGCACCTGTTGTAAAGGAATTCGTTTTACATTAACTTCGAATGTCATGGTGGTTTGCTCCTGTTGTACTCGGTGAATAAATTGTGTAACTTGTTCACGAATCAGCTTTGCTTCTTGCTCACGCATTTCTGCATATTCCGTTGCCAGTGCTTCGGCTTGCTCTGGTGAGGAAATCAATGCCGCAAGCACTTGCCGAATAGTGGCAAGCGGCATGTCCATCTCGCGCATGTTCCGGATCATGCGGGCGCTTGAAAGTTGGTCAATGCCATAGTAACGGTACCCAGATTGAGGGTCCACATGACGTGGTTGTAATAAGCCTAACTGGTCATATAGCCGCAGGGCTTTAATCGAAAGCCGAGTCATGTTGGCGAAAGCGCCGATGGAAAGCATGTTCTTTAGCTGATTCATATGGGCAGTATACAATCTTCCCAAAGGGTAGAGTCAAGGGTTAAAACAACCGCTTAATGAAATTGCTCGAGGGTCTCGACCATAAGCAAGTCTTTTTGACCAAGTGCTAGGAAAATGTTTCAAGGCTTGGATATTCATCTGCTTTGGATGATTGATTCTCCAACCAAACCGCCTCAAATTGATTTCAATTTGGTCAACTCCGTTTGGCAGAGTCCAACCTTGTTCATTCAGTGCACCTGCGTTGAGATGCAAGTTAATCACAGCATGAGGTGACGAAATTTTCTCAAGCCCGTAAAATAAATTTACATCTCCACTTAACAAACTTTGTAACAAACTTCTCCATGGGAAATTAATGTGGATATGTGAAATCAATCCATGTAATTCACAGGGTAAGTATTGTGCATTGGCAATGACATAAAGCAGGTTTGGCAATTTTGCCCGCGAGTATTCATGCAAATTTTCACGGCACGAATCTAGTCCAATCACAAAGTGATTGGGAAATGTTTGGGCGTAGTGAAATGCAAATTTGCCGTCAC
>JAEURF010000217.1 GCA_016789205.1 Anaerolineales bacterium | reverse complement strand
GGCGAGGTTATCTCGCCCTGAATCGAGACCCAGCACGACGAAGCAATCTCCCTAACTAAAGAGATGTCATTGCGAGCCACGCTGGTTGAGTAGGACGAAGTTCGTATCGAAACCAGTGGCGAAGCAATCCCATAATAATAAGGAGATTGCTTCGTCAGGTTGTTACACAACCTTCCTCGCAACGACATATAGATTAGGTATTTTCAAATCCACTAACTAGGCTTACACTTACACAAATGGCTGTCCAAGCATCACTGCAGAAAATCCGCGCCGCGTGGGTAGAGCGCATCTCTCGTGAATTGGCGAGCGGTGAAGGTGTCCGCGCTGGCTTTACAGAACAACTCGAACGCTTTTATGAGTTATTGGAGCAGACGATTGTCACTGGGGATACCGCATGGCTTGACCCCATCTTATATGACTGGGGGCACGCTCCCACCGAGACCGATTTAGAGCAAGCCGATTACTACGTCTCATTCGTAATCAATCGTATGATTGCCTTGGTGATAGAGATTGCGCGTGAAAAGCTAAAACAAAAAGAAGCCTTAGAACTGCTTAGCGCAGTCATCCCCATTCTCACGCACAGTTTGAGCGTCGTCATCCGCTACGAAATGGAAACACGCGTCGCACACATCTCAGCAGATTTAGGTCAAGTGCAAGAAAAACTACAACAACTAGACCAGAATAAATCCAAGTTTATTTCTGTCGCCGCGCATGAGTTGAAAACACCGCTAACCTTGATTGAAGGTTACACATCCATGATGACCGATTTGGTACAAGGCGATGAACAACTACAAATGAAGAATTATCTCGGTGGCGTCAACACCGGCATCTTACGTCTGCGCCAAATCATTGATGACATGATTGATGTTTCACTAATAGATAACCACTTACTGACGCTTAACAATCAACCCATATTTATCAATTCACTCTTAGGCTTACTAGAAAATGAATTTCGTAAAACCACAACCGATAGAAAACAAACCCTAATCCTCAAAGAGTTTGAAGGCAATAACCTCATGATTTACGGCGACTCAGGCAGGTTACATCAAGCCTTGTATAACATCCTTGCCAACGCCATCAAATTCACACCGGATAACGGCACCATCACCATTGATGGACGTTTACTACCCGGCTTTGTCGAAATCACATTCACAGATACTGGCATCGGCATCTCCACTGAAAATCAAGGCTTGATATTCGATAAGTTTGGTCAGCTTGGCAGAACAGATTTACACTCCAGTGGCAAGACCAAATTCAAAGGTGGCGGACCTGGGCTTGGATTATCTATTTCCAAAGGCATCATTGAAGCACATGGCGGTACAATTTGGGTAGAATCAGAAGGCTATGACGAAGTAAAATTACCCGGCTCCACCTTTCACGTCTTACTACCTACTCGCACCGAACCAACTGACCCAATCATGTTAAAGTTCTTTGGCAACAACGATACATCTACTACAAAAGAAACAAAGGAAAGCTAAAACTAAAACCTTTGTGAACCTTCGTGACCCTTTGTGGTAAAACTCATAACAAAAAATTTAGAAACGGAAACTAGTGGCAAAGAAAATACCCCAACCGACAACCCCTCCGCGTGAACGTGCTTTTCTCGTCGGCGTTGAAATTCATAACAAACAAAGACATTTATCACTTGAAGATTCACTAACAGAATTGGCTTTACTCGCCGATACTGCCGGTGTAGATGTGGTCGGCGAACTGACTCAAAAACTAAGTCACCCGCATGTAGAAACCTATATCGGTCCAGGCAAAGTGGCTGAACTAAAAGCCCTCGCAGAAGAAACGCTTTCAGAAGTGGTCATCTTTGATGATGAACTGATGCCACGTCACCAACGTGAATTGGAAAAAGCGCTCGGCATCAACATCCGCGTCATAGACCGCACCGCTTTGATTCTGGATATCTTCGCACAACATGCCCACACCAAAGAAGGCATGTTGCAAGTGGAACTCGCACAATATGAATATAACCTTCCTCGCCTCACCCGCGCGTGGACGCATCTCGAACGTCAGGCAGGCGGTGGCGGCGGACGAGCTGGTTCAACGGGTGGCGTCGGTTTGCGTGGTCCCGGTGAAACTCAACTTGAAGTTGACCGCCGTGATATTCGCCGTCGCATTGCCCACATCAAAAAAGAACTTGAAAAAGTAGAAGCCTATCGTTTTCGAAATCGCGCACAACGCAAACGCTCACGCATTCCGACTGTCGCATTGGTTGGTTATACCAACGCAGGCAAATCTACTTTATTAAATCGTTTATCCAAGTCCGATGTGTATGCGGCAGACCAACTATTTGCCACCCTCGACCCCACCACCCGCCGCGTGCAATTGCCCGCTGATAATCTCGCATTAATCACAGATACAGTAGGCTTTATTCAAAAACTCCCCACAACCTTAATCGCCGCCTTTCACGCCACGCTTGAAGAAATCGCCGAAGCAGATTTACTCTTGCACGTCGTTGACATTTCACATCCCAATGCCTTAGGTCAGTTTGAGGCGGTGCAAGAAACCCTCGAAGAAATTGGCGCAAGTCACATCCCGATGATTACCGCGCTCAACAAAGCAGACCGCTTAAAGAATCCAGAAAATGCAAATCGGGTATTACAGAATTTTGAAAAATCGGTTGCTATTTCTGCCATCAAAGGCACGGGCATTCCTGATTTACTTCATTTGATGCAAGAAGAATTATTTGAAGCCTACACTGCCATTCACGTCCGCTTGCCATATAAAGAAGGTGCATTGATTTCGCTCTTTCATGAATTGGGACAAGTAGAACGCATCGAACATGAACGTGGGGGCGTGGTCATGCAGGGACGCATCCCCGGACGCTTAGTAGCGCAGTATTCCACATGGCAAGTAAAATCCAATGGGCACACACCGATAGAAATTGAAGAAGACGTAGAAGAAGCGTAATCAAATTATGGAATCAGGGAGCTTGCTCCCGATTTGCGCCAGCAAGCTGGCTGATTCCAAAAGGAATCATCATGTCGAAATTATTAGATAAACTTTCAGAATATCTTGCTCATCGTAAAGGCTTGCTTCCGATTATTGGCATCTTGTTTATCATGGTCAACTTAGCGATTCAATTCATATTTCCAATGAGTCTCTTAGCCTTTAGCAATATCTTTCTGCACATCGGCTTAATCATCGCCATCTTCGGGCTGATGCTCGCCTGGGCGTTATAAACTATGTAGGTCACGTTTGTAACGTGACCGTCACGCTAAAAGTGTGACCTACTTATGTCCTCATTGATTTTAGGCAAAACACTTCTCAATCAATATAAAGTAGAGGAATTAATTACACCCACGACGCTTGGGGAGTTGTATCGCGTCACCGATGAACGAACCAATAAATCTTTTGCACT
>JAEURF010000216.1 GCA_016789205.1 Anaerolineales bacterium | reverse complement strand
CTCAATATTGGTGCCATTGCAGTGCTTTTAGCAAGTTTAGGTTCGTGGATGGTTTTGCGACGTGCTTTATCTCCATTAGAAATCATTGCCGATACAGTTGACCAAATCAACCGCGCAGATGATTTATCACGCCGTATTCCATATCAAGGCAAAGCGGATGATGAAGTTGGTTATCTCGCGCTTTCGTTTAATCAAACTCTCGAAAGGCTCGAATCACTATTTACATCACAGCAACGTTTTATTGCCGATGTCAGCCATGAACTGCGCACACCGCTTACAGTGATCAAAGGCGTCGCATCAAAACTACCGATGATGATATTTTGAACGGCATGGATGATGAAGTTGGCAGGCTCACTCGTTTGGTGGGTGGCTTGCTGATGTTGGCGCAAGCTGAGTCTGGAAAACTCGCATTAAATTTCACACGTGTTGAGTTAGACCTGCTTTTAACTGAGGTGTTCACTGAAATCCGTGTCTTAGCGGGTAGTAAAGTTAAGGTGCATCTCAACGATATTGACCAAGTTATTGTGCGCGGTGACCGCGACCGTTTGAAACAAGTGCTATTAAATTTGATTGCCAACGCGATTCAATATACACCTGCAGGTGGGGAAGTGTTTTTGAGTTTATCCAAAGTTGTTGACCAAGGACGCCTCATTGTCCGTGACACGGGACCTGGGATTCCCGCGGAAGATTTACCTCACATCTTCGACAGGTTTTATCGCGCAGAAAAATCGCGCACACGTTCAAAATCCAGCGGATTCGGTTTAGGGCTTTCAATTGCCAAGTGGATTATTGAACAACATGGCGGGAGTATCAAAGTCGAATCAAAAGAAGGCGAGGGGACGACGTTTGTAATTTGGTTGAATGTCTTAAAGTAGTTTGATAGTTTTTTAGTTTGCTAGTTAGATAGTTTTATGGCAAACCCAATCTTTTTGCGGCTTGCCTGCATAAACTTGCCCCATACTTTGAGTACCATTCATTTAATGCACTACTTGATTCAACGCCACTAATCGCATCTTGATAAATCGGTGCACCGAAATAAACATATCGCTTGGTTTGCGCAGACCATGTCCATTCACCGCGGCTGATAATGCTGATACCGCCGTTATAACCCGCCATCGCTAAACGCGCATCTCCATTGGCGGCTGATAATGAACGAAAGAGATAGTTAAGTCCGCGAGCGGCATTGGTGCCGGGGTCATACGGATTATCGGTTGCATGAAAATGAAATGGCATCACTTGAAACAATCCCATTGCACCGGCAGATGATTTTGCGTTTGGGTCGCCACACGATTCGATTTGCATCACAGTCGCCGCTAAGTTTGGGTCAAGAGATGAAGCGGACGCCCACTTGACGATAGAGTCTGCCCAATATTGCACTTCAGGTCTAAAGATAGGAGAAATGCCAGACGAAGTGGAATCGGGCGTTCTAGTCACATCAGGGACATCATAAGTTTGAATTGAAATTGGAAGTGGCTTGACGTAGTTCCATGCAACAGATGCAAGCAATGCACTGATAAAGATAACAGTCAGGGGAATAATCGCAAAACCAGACAAACAGCCGCTTCCATCATATTCTGAGGTAGCGGCTGTTTGCCGGTATATTTTTGTAGAGCGAGCGCGGGGCATACGGTTTTTCTCTTTTCTGGGTCTAAGGGACCCGGGCTCGAAATGAGTTTTATTTAATTGGTCTTACTGGTCTAACAAGTCTTACAAGTTAGGCATCGTAACGGCGGTCTCCATTATTTTCTGAATTGCGGGCTTCAAAGGATACAGGATGATAGGTAGGTTCAGGTGGAATAAATGAAGATTGTTGTGAAGAAACAGGCTTTGGCGCCGGACGGAATGTATTAGTAGGTGTATTCACAGGGCGGTTGATTTGTGAAGCTGGGCGAAAGATGGGTTGATTGCTCGGCTGATTTACAGGGCGTGATTGGGCTTGATAAGATGGGCGTGGTTGTGGATTGTTATTATTATATGAAGGGCGATATTGTTGATGCCCTTGTGCTGTAGTAAACAAACGGTCACCAGCGAGTGAGATAGTGCCGATGATTAACACACGCACCAACCACACCATTGCCGCAACAAAGATTGGCACACCTTGTGTAAGGGCTTGTGAACTGACAGTGGATGTACCTTGTAGCCCGCCGTTGTTGGCGATGGCAATTGAAACGCTCCACCAAATCAGCATGGCGTTAAAGCCTGCGGCGAGTAACCATGCACCAAAGAGATAATACACTTCGGCGGGTTCATCACGCCCTTGTTCTGGCGTGAAAATACGGGCGATACCGGCAAAGTCAATGCCACAGAAGGCAATTGCGAGAATGGTTGCCCATTTGAAACCGCCAAAGGTCAAGGCGCCGAGCACATCTTCTAGAGCGTGTTGAGTGGCGCTGAAGTTAAATAGTTCAAACGCCAGCAACGCACCGATGATGATAGTACCGAAAGCGGCACCACGATTAAAATCACGATTATGAAAGATGCTATTCCATAAACGCTTGATACCATCCCCTAAAGGGTTACGACGATAGTAATTTGACATTTCGACCTCCTTGCCGAAGATAGCCAGTGGATAAAATTAGAACACTTGTTCTTTAGTTTAGAATGTTTGTTCTATTTTGTCAAGGGGGCAATTTGGCAGTGAATTTGAGTACTTAGCCAAAAGTACTAAACGCCTAAACTCGCCCAACAAAAGCGCAAACTTTCACTATATAATTGCGCAGATTGCCAAAAAAACACGAGGTTACTATGATGATAAAAAATAAACTATCGGTTTTATCGTTCGTGCTTGTCTTTATTCTTATTTTAAGTGCAGGGCTGGCTACACCTGCTTATGCAGATGAAGCGCCACCAGTGGAGCCTCAAGTTGAGGAAACAAATCCACCAGCCAACACGGAGGAAGAAGCGACGCCTCCAACTACAGGGGAAACTGATTCTGCTTCGTCAGAAGAATCTACTACTGAAGAACAAACTATCCTTGAGCAAATCCCTGAAAACACAGAATTAATCATTATAGATGAAGAAGGGGAGATGATTCCGCTTGCAACAGAAGAGGCGCAAGAAGCGATTGCTTTCATTGACCCAATGTGGTGCCCAGTTGGCGTAAAGCCAAAGGCAAATACCGGCGGATGTACTGCTGGTTATCCTGATTTGTATGCATTAATTAATGACATTGCCACTAATGTGATTGCTGAACCTACTAAGGCTGGCGTGATTTGGATTCAAACTGGAGCTGATGGTTCTGCTGTAAATATTGTTATTGATGGTTCTGACCCTGACTTAGGTTCATGGTCTACCTTTGCGCTGACCTTGCAAGGTGGCTGGATTGGTACTGATTTAAGCACAACCATTGTCGCACCTTCTACATTTACAAAAACAATCAGCGTTAT